>JACQCL010000158.1 GCA_016201645.1 Candidatus Rokuibacteriota bacterium | reverse complement strand
GGAAGAGGGCCACGTTGGCGATCTCGCGCGGGTGGGCAATGCGCCCGAGCGGGATCCCTGCCCGAAATTCTTTCCGGAGCGCGTCGGTCAGGTACGGGGCCTGCATCGGAGTCTCTACGATCCCCGGGTGGATGATGTTGCAGCGGATCCCGTCCTTGGCGAACTGGATGGCGAGCGACTTGGTGAGCGAGATCAGCGCGCCCTTGGCCGCGGTATAGGCATCCTGGGCGCGCGTGAAGCCCGCCAGCGCCGAGACAGAACCCACGTTGATAATGGACCCGCCCCCCGCCTTTCGGAGATGAGGGATCCCGTACTTCGTCACCCAGAAGACCGACTTGAGGTTAATCGCCATCACCCTGTCCCACTGAGCCTCGTCGGTCTCGAGGACCGAACGGTCTCGATCTTTCCACAGGACCCCGGCGTTGTTGTAGAGGATGTGGAGTGCGCGGAACGCCGCCACGCCCTCGGCGATCATCCGTTTGACGTCGCCCTCGACCGCCACATCGCCAAGCACGGCCAGAGCTTCTCCCCCGGCTCTCTTCACCAGTTCAACGGTCTCCGCCGCCGCGGCCTTGTTGAGGTCGGCGACGACGACCTTGGCGCCGTGCGCAGCGAAGAGGGTGGACGCTTCGCGTCCCATCCCCATCCCCGCGCCCGTGATGAACGCGACTTTCCCCGCGAGGCGGGGACCAAGCCCGTCATTCGCCACCAGGTTTTAAATCCTTTCGAAGTTGCGGATCAGTTCCCAGTCGGTCACGACCTGGTCGAAGGCCTGTTGCTCCAGGCGCGCCGCGTGGAGGTAGTGCTCCACCACCCTGGCGCCGAACGCCTCGCGCGCGGCCTTGGAGCGCTCGAGCTCCGTCATCGCCTCTCTCAGCGTCTTAGGCACCTGAGGAAGCGTGGCATCCTGGTAGGCGTTTCCCTCGTACAGTCGGGGCGGCTTGAGCTTGTTCTTGATGCCGTGGAGGCCGGCGGCGATCGTCGCGGCAAAGGCCAGGTACGGGTTGGCGTCGGCGCCGGGGATGCGGTTCTCCACCCTGAAGCCGTTGCCTTCCCCGCAGAGACGGAACCCGCAGGTGCGGTTGTCCCAGCCCGAGACGATCCGTGTCGGCGCGAACGAGCCCGACTGGTAGCGCTTGTACGAGTTCACGGTCGGGGCATAGAAGTAGGCGAATTCTCGGGCCAGGGCCATCTGCCCGGCCAGCCAGTGCTGAAAGAGGGGGGAACCATTCCGCTTCGCGCGCTCGACGAACAGGTTCTTCTTCCCTGCCCGGTCCCAGAGCGAGGAGTGGAGGTGAAACGAGGAGCCGGCCGCCTCTTTGGAATATTTAGCCATGAAGGTGACCGAAGAGCCCTGGAGGTGGGCGATCTCTTTCGCCCCGTGCTTGTAGAGGGTCGTCCGGTCGGCCATCTCGAGGGCCTCGGCGTACCGGAGGTTGATCTCCTCCTGGCCGCGCCCCCACTCGCCCTTGGAGAACTCCACGGGGACATCGGCCCCCTCCATCCCGTTGCGGATGGCCCGGATGAGCGGCTCCTCCTTCGTGGTTTGTAAAATATGGTAGTCCTCGAGATAACCGGCCACCGGCGCCAGGCCCTGGTAGCGCTTGGCCCGGGCCTCGTCGAACGACTCCCTGAAGCAGTAGAGCTCCAGCTCGGCGCCGGTCTTGACCACGTAGCCCAGGGATAAGGCGCGCTCGACCTGGCGCCTGAGGATCCAGCGCGGCGCCTCCTCGATCGGCTCGCCCTCTTCGGTATAGACGTCGCAGAAGACGAGCGCGGTTTTGGGGAGCCACGGAATCTGCCGGAGCGTCCCCATGTCAGGGACCACCTTCATGTCGCCGTATCCGCGCTCCCAGGACGTCAGCTTGAAGCCCGGCAGCGGCTCCATCTCCATGTCCACCGTGAAGAGGTAGATGCAGGCGTGGACGCCCTCGCCGGCCACGTGGTCCAGGAAGTAGCGCCCCACTACGCGCTTGCCCATGAGGCGCCCCTGCCCGTCGGGAAAGACTGTCAGGACAGTGTCCACCTCGTCCTTCCGGATCAGCGATTCGAGCGTTTTCGGATCGAGCCTTCCCGGCACGTGCGCCCCCCTCAAAACGCGAAGAGATCGGTCCGGCGATGCTCCAGCGACGGCAGCTCCTTCCTCACCTGCTCCAGGTACTCCAGATCGAGCTCCGCGGTCACGACGCACTCCTGGTATCCGGCCCGGGCGAGCACCACGCCCCAGGGGTCCGCGATTAAGGCATTGCCGTAGCAGGCGCGCCCCGGGGGATGGCTTCCCACCTGAGCGGCGGCGAGAATGAAAACCTGGTTCTCGATCGCACGAGAGCGCAGCAGGACCTCCCAGTGATCTTTCCCGGTCTCCCGCGTAAAGGCGGAGGGCACGGTGATGATCTTCGCCCCACCGACCGCCAGCCGGCGGTAGATCTCGGGGAAGCGGAGGTCGTAGCAGATCGTCAGGCCGACCCGCACGCCGCCGAGGTCCGTCGCGACGACCTCGCCGCCGGCAGCCATGGTCGCCGACTCGCGGTAGGAGTGGCCACCGACGTCCACGTCGAACAGGTGCAGCTTGCGGTAGCGCGCGACGATCTCGCCGGCCGGGGAGAGCACCAGGCAGGTGTTGAAGAGACGGGGTTGGTCCGCCACGGCTTCCAGATAGCTCCCCGCGACGAGCCAGAGGCGATGCCGGCGGGCGATCCCCCCGAGGAAGTCGGAGGTCGGCCCCGGGATCGGTTCGGCCACCCGCGCGTGCCGGTCCTTCGGGCCGAGATAGCTCCAGAGCTCGGGCAGGACTACCAGCTCCGCTCCCCGCGCCGCGGCTTCGGCAAGCAGCGCCTCAGCCTTGGCCAGGTTGGCTGGCTTGTCGTCCCGGCTGTTCATCTGGACCACGGCGACCCTCATGGCCGGCACCCCCGGAAAAGTGGCTTCGATGAGGCGGGGAGAATGTTACCTCAACCGCAGAGCGAACAAAAGCCGGACGCTCACTTGACCTCGACCGGAACGGGAGGAATCAGGAGCACCAGCAGCACCAGGCAGACCGCCCCCAGGATGCGCCGTCCCGGCGAAAGCGGGGTTAGGTCGTTCAAGGGCGGGCTGTGGTGGAAACCGATCAGGAAAAAGAGGAGCGCCGCCCACATGATCCAGTTCATCGCCCCCGTAAGCGCCCCGAGTAGGAGCAAGGCGACAAACGTCGCGATCGAGACTTTCCGGTGGTGGGCACCGAAGAGGGCGTAGGCGATCCGTCCTCCGTCCAGCTGACCCACCGGGAAGAGGTTCAGGGCCGTGACGAAGAGCCCGACCCAACCCGCCAGCCCCACCGGATGGATCAGGACGTCCATTCCCGAGGGAACCGGGCCGAAGGTCAGGCGGACCAGAAAGCGCATCAAGAGGGAGTCGCCGAACACCAGGCCGCCGAAGCCCGGGGGGATAGGGATCAAGCGAGACCAGGAGAGGCCGAGCAGGAGGGCCGGGATCGCGATGACCAGACCGGCGAGAGGACCGGCCACGGCGATGTCGAAGAGCGAGTTCCGATCGCGCGCCGGGGAGCGCATTTTGATAATGGCCCCGAGCGTCCCGAAGATGAAGGGGGGCGGCGCGGGAATGAAATACGGGAGGCTCACCGACGCCTTGTAGTAGCGCGCGGTGAAGTAGTGGCCGAACTCGTGGGTGCCGAGGATCGAGAGAAGCGTGAACGCGAAGGGGATGCCGGCGAGCAACCGCGCTGGCTCCGCGAACGGATTCAGCGTCCCGGAGCCCGCCCACACGGTCGAGACGCACGTGGCCAGAAAGAGGAGCAGGTTCACCAGCGGGTTCCCGGTCTCGGTTACCTCGGCGAGCGGCAGCGCCCGGAGGAAGACCATTCCCTGCTCCCGGCGGAGGAACGGCGTGTACCCGAAGGGCTTGAAGCGCGCCTCGAGCAGCTCGAGGGCGCGGGGCGGAGACACGAGCAGGTCCCCGCCGAACGCCACCGTCAGCCCGCGGAGCTGGCGCTCCCGGATGACGAGGATGTCCTCCACGTTTCTCCGGAGCAGGTTCTCGAGTACCAGCAGATCTTCCGGGGGTGCGGCGGAGACGATCAACGGCGAGCGAGGCCGAAACGGCCAGAAACGCATGGGCAGAGCTTACCACACCGCCAGTCGCCTCACCACGGTCCG
>JACQCL010000154.1 GCA_016201645.1 Candidatus Rokuibacteriota bacterium | reverse complement strand
TACCGGCACATGGAGGAGGACATGGACATCAACTGCGGGGTCATCCTCGAGGGGACACCGGACGAAACCGTGGGCCGGCAGATCTTCGAGGAAGTCCTCGCGGTGGCTTCGGGGCCGCGCACCAAGAGCGAGCTCTCCGGGGTGGGGGAGGAGGAGTTTGCGCCGTGGATCATTGGCCCGGTGATGTAGCGCAGCCAGCCTTTCGAGGAGGGTTCTGATGGCCCGACGGCCGGGGATGTACCGGGGAGATCGGCGCCGCAAAGAGGAGGCACGAAAGGCGAAGCAGGAGGCCAAGCGTCAGCGCAGGCTCGAGCGCAAGGAGAGCGGGACCTCGGGGCCGGAGATGGAGGCGCTCCCGGACGCCACCCAGCAGGCCGACGTGCCCGTGGACTATGTGTGGTTTTCGCCCAGCCGGAACCGCACCCTCACCACCCGCACCGCGGCGCGTCCCGTCACGGATGGGAGCGATGACTGGATCTTGCTAACAGAGCCGCCGAAACCCTCGGCGTAGATCCTTCGGGTCAAAACTGAAACGGGGTGTCGCGGCTCACGGCCGACACCCCGTTTTTCTTTTCGTTGAGGAGGAGAAGCTCTAGTACTGGCGGAGCGACCGCACGAAGAGCCGGACGGGCTCCAACCGGAGGAGGAGGAAGACCCAGCCAAAGGGGAGGAAGAGGGCGGCTCCGAAAAGCCAGAGGTTGCCGCTCTTCGTCAAGGATTCACGCTCGAAAAGATCAGTCCGCCACGCCTCGCGCATCACGTCCATGAACCGTTTCATCGCTCTTTTCCCCTTTAGGAATGGTTGCTGTCACCGCATGAAGGTAGCAACCGCGGTGCCAGCGGCCGGGAGGGAAGGGAAGAGCGGTTTTCTAAGAGGTTACAGCCATTCTCTCGGTTGAATTTCGGGGACGACTGGTGCTGGCGGTGCCGGATTGTCGTGGCCAGCCACGACCGGCGTGTCAGGGAGTCATCTGATCGGGCCGGGTTTCAGGACGAGACGACCGTCACGATGAGGCCGATCTCAGCCAGGGTGTTCCCGACCTTCACGCACTCGTCTTCAGAGCCGACTTTGACCACCGCCTTGCCCGTGTTGTGGACCTGCCAGGCGATCTCCCAGCCTTCCGCCTCGGAGCAGGCGATGGCCTTCATGAGCTGCCGCACGACCTCCTCGAAGGTGTGACAGTCGCAGTTATGCAGGACCGTCATCCACGGCGGGGCGACGGCGGTGTCGGTTCGGTCGAGCTCTTCGAGGTCGGGCGTGGTACCGGGAAGCCCTGCCATCGTTACGCGCGCTCTTCCAGCTCCTCGGCGGCCTCCTCGAACTCCGGGCAGCGAGGGGCGTACGTCGGCACGACGCGGCGCCGGATTCGCGGGCAGTAGAACTCCAGGACAAGTTCCCCGGCGGCGAGGCGGTCGGGCGCCGAGGTCTCCACGTCGGGTTTGGGTTCGGGGTAGTACACGCAGTCGGTGCAGAGCGGCTCTCTGAGTTCGCCCATGAGCTAGAAAGGGAGCTTCCCTTCTCCTAAGGTCGGGTGGTTTTTCTTGGGGATCAGCACGTGACGGCGGAACGTCATGACCAGCTCCCCGCGCTGGTTGATGACCCGGGTCTCGACATAGACCACGCCCCGGTCCCCCTTGGAGGATGCCTTCTTCCCCAGCACGGTGGTCTCGGAGTACAGGGTGTCGCCGTGAAAGGTCGGTGCGTCATGGGTGATCTTCTCGTAATCTAGGTTGGCGATGGCTCGGCCGGAGATATCCGCCACGGTCATCCCGGCCCCGATCGCAAAGACCAGCGTCCCGTTGACCAGGCGCTGGCCGTGCTGGGTGTACTTCTCGGTGTAGTGCGCGTCAATGTGGAGCGGCTGCTGGTTCATCGTCAGGAGCGAAAACCAGGTATCGTCGGCCTCGGTGATCGTGCGCCCGGGCCAGTGCTTGATCACCTCGCCGACCCTAAACTCCTCGAAGTAGCGTCCGTAGGGCATGCGGCCCTCCCTTATACGGATGAATTCGTATTGCGCGAGGTCAGGTGGCGGGCGAGATCCTGCCGCTCACGCTCATTTCCGCCGAGCGCCAGCATGAGATGGGGCGCGTCGCGGTAGTGGCGCTCGACGGGGAACTCGGTCGTATAGCCGTAGCCGCCGTGGACGCGCATCGCCTCGAGCGAGACCTGGTACGCCGTCTCCGTGGCGTAGATCTTCGCCATGCGGGCGGAAACAGGATCGCTCACGCTGGTCTGGGTCCGTTCAGCGGCTCGGTGCGTGAGGAGCCTGGCGGCGGTGATGCTCGTAGCCATATCGGCGAGCTTGAGCTGGATCGCCTGGTGCTGGCAGATCGGTCTGCCGAAGGCGGACCGCTGCTGGGAGTACCGGAGCGCCGCCTCAAAGGCTGCCTGAGCGAGGCCGACCGCGGCGGCGGCGGCCCCGAGGCGGGCAATGGCGAGAGCCGCATTACCGCTCCGGGCGGACGCGGCCCGAGCGCGGACGCCGCTCAAGCGAAGATCGGCGACACCGAGGCCGCGGGCCCCGAGAGTCTCGAGCGCAGGCCTCAGCGAGAGACCCTTGGCTCCACGCTCGGCGATGAAGAAGCCCGCGGGGCCGACGACCCCAAAGAGGCCAGCGTGGGAAGCGTTCTCAACGGCTCGTGCCGCTCCCGTGAGCTTCCAGGCGGTCCCCGCTCGGCGCGCGGTCACGCGGTCCGTGAGGGCGAGCGAGCCCAGGGGCTCACCCCGCGCCATTCGGGGCAGGAGCCGCTTACGCTGCTCCGCCGTGCCGAGTCTCGCAATGGCGTGGGTCAGCGCCAGGTGGGGAGTCACGATTCGGGCGATCGTCGTCCAGCCGCGGGCCAGCTCTTCCAGGATCAGGGAGTACGTCCTGAGATCGAGGCCCAGACCCCCGTACTCCGACGGGACGAGAGTGCCAAAGATCCCGAGGTCGCGCAATCGCTCGACGAGCTCCGCGGGATACCGGCTTGATCGTTCGTGGTCTGGGACAACCGGCATGACGTGCTTTTCAACGAACTGGCGCACGGCAAGCACCATCTGCTTCACTTCTTCCGGCTCGCCCTCAAGGGACACAATGGCGCCGGGCTGCTCGCCGTAACGCTCGAGGAGCTGCCGGGCGATGACCAATCGCTGAATCTCGTTGGTGCCCTCGCCAATGATCATCAGGGGGGTGTCGCGGTAGTGGCGTTCTACCGAGAGCGTCTTGAGGGTCCCAGCCTCTCCGTGAATGCGCATAGCATCCACGGCGCTCTCCTGTGCCGTCTCCGAGGCGCAGAGCTTCGCCATGCCGGCCTCGAGATCCGCGCGCGCGCCGCGATCCTTCATGGCGGCGGCCCAGTAGGTGAGGAGTCGGGCGGCTGCGATTCGCGTCGCCATATCGGCAATCGCCGGGGGCGGCGTGCGGCGGTCTCGCCGCCGGGCGCGGACGTGCGCGAGCGCGTCCTCCCAGGCGGCCTGGGCCACGCCGACGGCGCGTGCGGCGATGTTGATCCGCCCCATCTCCAGACCGGACATGACCTGCTTGAACCCCTGCCCTTCCACGCCGCCGACGAGGTTCTGGGCGGGGACCGGGAAGTCCTCAAAGACCAGCTCGGCCGTGTCCACGCCCTTGTAGCCGAGCTTCGAGATTGACTTGACGACGTCGAGGCCAGGGGGTCCCTTTTCGACGATGAAGCAGGACATTCCTCTGTGGGGAGGGTCCGCGGCCGGGTCCGTGCGGGCCAGGAGGGCGAACGTGTTCCCCTCGCGGCCGTTCGTGACAAACATCTTCGTGCCTGTGATCAGGTATCGGTCGCCGTCCCGCCGGGCGACGGTCCTGATCGCCTGGACGTCTGAGCCCGCGTGGGGCTCGGTCAGACAGAGCCCTCCACGCGCGTCGCCGCGGGCCAAGCGGGGAAGAAACCGCCGGCGTTGCTCTTCCGTCCCGTGATGTAGCACGATCAGCGCCGCCATCGTGTGGCTGTTGATCACGCCCGTCAGCGACATCCAGCCGCGGCCGAGTTCCTCGATGACCATGGCGTAGGTCGTAGAGTCGAGGCCGAGCCCGCCGTATGCCTTTGGGATGAGCGAGCCGAACAGCCCCAGCTCTCTCATCCGGGCGACGAGGTTGTGGGGATAGAGGTCGTCGTGTTCGAGGGCCGCGGCCACCGGCTTGACTTCCTTCTCGACAAACCGGCGGACGGTGGCGACGATTGGAAGTCGGTTGTCGGGGAGGGGCTTCGCCACGGACGGCACCTCGGAATAATCAGCGCTTCGTCGGAGCCACACTAGCAAAGCAGCCGGAGGTGCGCAAGGCCACGCGCCGGCTTACCGTCGCCGGCGAATGGGCGGCGTGACGACATCACCGATCGCCGCCCTGAGGGCGTGAAGCAGGGCCTGGGCCTCCGCGCTCAGCGGACGTTGGCGCGGATGGATGACGTCCAGGCTGCGGGCGAGCGATTCCGCGTCCACGATGTCGATCGCGACGAGCGTCCGGCGGCGGATCTCGCGGCTGACGGCCAGGTAAGGGAGGAAAGCAAGGCCGATCCCGCGTTCCACCATCCGCTTGGCCGTTTCGATGGTCTCCACCTCCAGCACCACGTTGGGGACGAGGCCGGCGCGGCGGAACAGACCGTGGCTCAATGTCCAGTCGCTGGAGCCCCGGTCGAAGAAGATCAGCGGCTGATCGGCCACCTGTTCCAACCGCACCCGACGGGCTTCCTTCGGCCAGGACGGCGACCGCCCGACGAGAATGAGGGGATCGTCCCGGAGGCTGACCGTCTCAACGGCCGGATGCTGCAGCGACCGCGCGAGCCCGATCTCGGCCTCACCGCGCAGCACCATCTCCAGGACCTCCTTGGAATGGCCCGAGCGGACGGTGATCATCACCTTCGGGTGCGCGGCCTGGAATCGCTTGAGGACGTCCGGGAGGAGGTACGTGCAGATGGACAGGGCGGCGGCGATCTGGAGGGCCCCCGCGCTGGAGGGGCGGAGGTTGTGGACCGCCTGGCGGGCGAGCGCGACCGCCTGGAGGAGCTGTTCGGCGTGAGGTCTGAGCGCCCGGCCCGCGGCGGAGAGGGCCAGTTCGCCGCGCCCGCGTTCGAAGAGCGACACGCCGAGAGAACCCTCCAGCGCCTTGATCCGGGCGCTCACCGCGGGCTGGGTGACCCGTAACGCTTCGGCGGCTCGGCGGAACCCGCCGAAGGTGCCGACCGCGAGAAAGGCCTCGATCTGACCGATCTCCACGGTGCGGATTGTATCACAGCCTGATCAGAAATGTTTATCAATCCGATAAGAACAATAAGGTTGACCCCTCCCCGCGCTGACCGCTAGATTGGCCTCAGTTACGAGCCCCTGTAGTCGCTGGACCTTTGAGGAGGAGGAAGGAGCGATGAGCACGGCGTGCAATTGCGGGATGGCGCTCGATCAGCCGTTCAAGCGGGTCGGTTGCCACGAGTGCGGGACCGCCTGTTGCCGGAGCTGCGTGATCGAGGTCGAAGCGAACACGTACTGCCGCTGGTGCGCCATGTCGTTGGCGGCACAGCCCTAAGGGAGGCCGGAGCCTTGG
>JACQCL010000153.1 GCA_016201645.1 Candidatus Rokuibacteriota bacterium | reverse complement strand
TGAAGACGGAGTACGTGGACGTCTGGCAGCTTCACAACCCGTCGGTGGAGCAGGTCAGAGCGGGCGATCTGGTCAGGGTGATGGAGGACGTTAGGGTGGCCGGGAAGGTTCGGTGGATCGGCGTGTCCTCAAAGTTGCCACACATCATCCCGTTCACCGAGTGGGGGGTGTTTGATACCTTCCAGATCCCCTATTCGGCGCTGGAGCGCGCCCACGAGAAGGTGATCACCGCCGTCGCCAAGGCGGGGGCGGGCACCATCATTCGGGGCGGTGTGGCGCGCGGCGCGCCCGAGGAGGCGGGGCTGGGTCAGCACGATCGCTGGGCGATCTGGGAGAAGGCCGGGCTGGATGAGCTGCGAGCCCCGGGAGAAAGCCGCACCGCGTTCCTCCTTCGCTTTACGCTCTCCCACCCAGACCTGCACACCACCATCGTGGGGACCATGAACCCGGATCATCTGGCCCAGAACCTGCGAGCGGCCGAGGCCGGCCCGGTGCCCCCCGACGTGTATGCGGAGGCCAAGCGTCGGCTGGACGCACTGGGCGAGAAGCCAGCCGACGGGTAGTGGAGAACGCCACCATGAGGCTCAGAGCAGTCGCCATCATCTTCACCCTCGTCCTCGGCGTCCTTGCGGCGCCGCTCGCCGCCGACGCGCACCAGCCGGGGAAGGTGTACCGCATCGGGTACATGAGCATCCCCAGCCGCCAGTCCGCGGCGGATTTGATTGACCAGGTCTTCTTGCCGGCGCTCCGGGAGCAGGGGTTGGTCGAGGGCAAGAACCTCATGATCGAGTGGCGCTGGGCCGAGGGGAAGGTCGAGCGGCTCCCCGCCTTCGCGAAAGAGCTGGTCCAGCTGAAAGTAGACCTCATCGTGGCCCCGCAAACGGACTCGGCCCTCGCGGCCAAGAACGTAACCCGAACGATTCCGATCGTCTTCCTGTTCCCCGTCGATCCTGTTGGATCCGGCCTTGTCGCCAGCCTAGCCCGCCCGGGTGGGAACCTCACCGGGCTGACCCTCACGCCCAGCGTGGAGATCTTTGGCAAGCAGCTCGAGCTGCTGAAGGAAACCCTCCCCCAGGCCTCACGCGTCGCCGTGCTGCGGAACCTAGCCCGTGCGGCGGTCAACGCGCCCTTACTGCGGGAGGTGAAGCGTGCGGCCCAGTCCCTGAAAGTAGCGCTGCAAATCGTAGAGGTGCGCGGGCCCGAGGAGTTTGACCACGCCTTTGAGAAGATAGCCCGGGGGCGGCCGGACGCACTATTCGTGCTTGCTGACTCGGTGTTCTTCCTTCACCGACACCGCCTCGCCCAGCTGGAAGCCAAGCACCGCCTACCTACGATGCATAACGTGAGGGAGCATGTGGAGGCTGGCAGCCTCATGGCCTATGGTGTCGATCTGGCCGACTTGTTCCGGCGAGGCGCCGTCTACGTGGACAAGGTTCTGAAGGGTGCGAGTCCGGCGGAACTGCCTGTGGAGCAGCCCACGAAGTTTGGCTTGGTGATCAACCTCGGGACCGCCAAGGCTTTGGGCCTCACGATTCCGCCGTCCGTCCTGTACCGGGCGGACAAGGTGATCCAGTGAGCCTTCGCAAGCCGATCACCCTTGCCCTCGGCCTCCTCTTGGCGCCGCTGCTGGCCGACGCACAGCAGCGGCCACAGGTCCCCCGGGTAGGATTTTTGGTGCCGTGGTATGGCGGCCTATCGTTCGAACCCTTTTCGCAAGCTTTGCGCGAGCTCGGATACATTGACTACAAGAATATCGTCATCGAAAGACGCAGCGCGGGAGGGGATGAGGGGCTGCTCCGACGCCTTGCAGTCGAACTGGTCGCTCTCAAAGTCGACGTCATCGTTGCCGACTCTACGCCAGCAGCCCTGGCGGTGAAGAGCGCAACGAAGAGGATCCCAGTCGTTGCGATTGCTGGCGATCCTGTGGGGTCTGGGCTCGTGGCCAGCTTGGCGCGGCCGGGAGGAAACATCACAGGGTTGTCTATCCTTGCCCCGGAGTTGAGCGGGAAACGATTGGACCTGCTGAAGCAAGCCTTACCGAAGGTTTCTCGCGTAGCCGTCTTCTGGACTTCGACCCTTACAGCTGAGGCAGTCGGCCTGAAAGAAATGCAGACCGCGGCACAGGCCTTGGGCGTGAAGCTATCATCTCTCGGGGCGCGAAGGACTACTGGGCATGCCGACGCACTCGCCATGGCGATCAAGGAGCGCGCTGACGCGATTATCGTCTTCGGTGACGACCCTCTCGGGGCTCCTCCCGTGAGACAGATCTTGAGTCTCGCGGCAGAGCACCGGCTGCCGGTTATGTACGATCGCCGGGAATATGCGGACGCTGGCGGCCTTATGGCGTATGGGGTAAGTGTGCCTGATGTTTTCCGCCGTGCGGCCGTCTACGTGGACAAGATCCTGAAAGGCGTCAAGCCCGCCGACCTGCCCGTGGAGCAGCCCACCAAGTTCGAGTTGGTCGTCAACCTCAAGACCGCCAAGGCCCTCGGCCTCACGATCCCCCAGTCCGTTCTCCTGCGAGCGGACCACGTGATCCAGTGAGCCCCGGGCCGGTCCTGTTCGACACGCACGCGCATCTGCACTTTCCTGAGTTCGACGGGGATCTGCCGGCGGTCCTCCAGCGGGCGCGGGCCGCTGGCGTCAAGTGGATACTCACGATTGGGACCAGCGTCGAGACCTCTCGCGCCGCCGTCTCGCTCGCCGAGAGGGAGCCTGACATCTACGCCGCTGTCGGCATTCACCCTCACGATGCTTCCGAGGCTGACGAGGCGGCTTTCGAGGAGCTTCAGAAACTCACCGAGTCCTCCCCGCGGGTGGTCGCAATCGGGGAGACCGGACTCGACTTGTTCCGAAATCTCTCGCCCCGGGAAGTCCAAGTGAAGGTGTTTCGCCGCCAGCTCGACCTCGCGCGGCGGGCGAAGAAACCAGTGCTCATCCACTGCCGGGACGCGCATGCCGAGACGGTGGAAATGCTCCGCGCCGAGGGCGTGAGGGAGATCGGCGGCATCATGCACTGCTTTTCAGGGGACGAGGCGGTGGCCCGCCAGTGCCTCGATCTCGGCCTCCTCATCTCGATCGCGGGCCCTATCACGTACCCGAACGCCAGAAAGCTGCCTACCGTGGTAAAGATGGTGCCGGCCGACCGCCTGGTGGTAGAGACCGATTGCCCGTTCCTCCCGCCCCAGCCGTATCGCGGCAAGCGGAACGAGCCGGCCTACCTTCCGATCACCGCGGCCCGGGTGGCCGAGCTCCGAGGGGTGCCGACGGACGAGCTCGGCGCCCAGATGGCGACGAATGCCCTCGCGCTCTTCGGCATCCCGTCCGGGCAATGACGCTCCGCGAAGTGGGCTTCTATCTCAGGGGGCGAGTCAACAGCGGCGTCGCCCGGCTCGTGAACAGAGGCCGCGCCGCGCCTGTCCTTTCACTCTCTCTCGACGACCTGCTTCGCTCCCCCCATCCCTCGCTCCTTGATTACGTCCGGCTCCTTGAAGGGCGGCCGAATCACGAGCGCCAGGCGATAGTCGCCAGCTACCTCACGGTGCGCGGCCTGCCCTTTCAGCGCTATCCCTATGGGACGCTGGAGGGGAGCGGCGAGAACTTCGTGGTGGACGTGGGGGCGGGCGAGCAGACGCTGATTCTGATCGGCCACCACGACGCGGTGCCGGGGAGCCCGGGTGCCAACGACGACGGCTCGGCGGTGGCGATCCTCTTGACGCTCGCCGATCGGCTCATGTGCGAGCCGCCGAAGAGGATCCGCGTGAGGTTGCTCTTCACCGGGGGAGAGGAGATCGGCTATCTCGGGGCGCGCTGCTACGTCAAGACCGCCGACCTGAAGGGCGTGATGGGCGTCCTGAGCCTCGAGCTCTGCGGGATCGGCGACTCCCTGGCGGTCTGGGACGCCATCCCGCCCCTCGACGGGGCCCCTCTGCTCCGGGCCTTTGAGAAAACGCTGGAACGGTTAGGGTATCGCCGCGACGAGACGTATCATATCGTCGGCCGAATTCCGTTCTTCGGGAGCGATCACCGGGCGTTCGTTGCTCTGGGCATTCCGGCCTTCGGGCTCACGGTGGTGCCTCAGGCGCGGGCCGAGGAGCTCCGCCAGTTCATTTTCAGTCCCCTTCGGAACGTCTTCCGCCAGCTCGTGAAGCGACCGCCGCCGTTCGACACCTACCACACGTCGGGCGACCGCTCCGAGACCCTGGAGCCCTCGGCGCTCGAGCGGACGACTGCGGCGCTGTTCGCTCTGGCTCATTCTCTCTAGTGTCGTGCCGATAACCGTCGCATCCCGGCGTTCTCAGTCCTCGCCGATCCGTTCCTTTGCGGGCACCGCGTCCGGCCGAAGGCCGGCGTGGTCGCTACGCTCCGGTCGGCTCGTCCCTCGGGTCTTGGGCTGCTCGGTTCTCGGCCCGCCACGATAGCTAGGACTTGCCGGTGCCTGCCTCGCGCGCCCTCGTCTTCGACCTGGACCACACCCTGGTCCGCTCCCCGCTCGATCTTCGCGCCATGGCCCAGGACCTCCTGGTTTTTCTGGGTGAGCGGGGGGTGACGCCGCCGGCGCGGGACTCCCGCTGGTCGGCGCCCGAGCTGGCGCGGTTCGTCAGGGAGGAGGCGCCGAGCCTCGAGCACGGGTTCTGGGAGGTCGCCCTCGCCCACGAGCAGCGAGCGCTCCTGGCGGCGGAACTCGAGCCCGGTGCTCTCGAGTCGCTCCAGGCCGTTCGGGCCCTAGGATTCAGGACCGCGGTCTGGACCAACAACGCGGGAGCGGTGACCCGTCACGTGCTCGAGCAGTTCGGCCTGGCCCCACACCTGGACTTGGTCGTCACCCGCCAGGAGATGCGGCATCTGAAGCCGGACCCGGACGGGCTCCGCGTGATCGCCGCCCGCTGGCCCGATCTCGCGGAGGTCTTCGTGGTGGGCGACTCCTGGGCGGACGGTCAAGCGGCGCGCGCGGGCGGCGTTCCGTTCATCGCCTACCGGCCTGATCAGGAGGACCTGGAGCAGCGCGGCATCCCCGTCTGGGCCGCCATTGGCCACCTAAGCGAACTGCCCGCGCTTTTCTCCTAGGGGAAGGAGGGGCCAGGGGCGATGCGCGCGAGCAAGATCCGGGCCTGGGGGGCGTCGGTCGCTGGCACGAGGACGACGACCTCCCCCTGGTTGCCGACGGTGAACGGGTGGACGGAGTGGGCGAGGAAGGTGCGGAGCAGGCACGGGATCCCTTCGCTCTCGAAGAGGCTCTTCACCACCAGCGCCTCGCTCTGGTCCCGGCAGCGCCGCACCTCGACGAAGCCGCGGTCGTCCCTGGGCTCGGCGGGGGCTTTGGGGAAGCGGATGACCTTGCCGCGCTTCGCCATACCTAGAGGCTAGCGCGATCGGGGCGCTGCCGCAACCCGCGCGACCTTGACTCTCCAGGACGCGGCCCGGGATATAATTTCGGTATCCCCATGAAGCTCGTCACCTTCGAGGTCTCCACGTCTCTCGGGCCGTTCGAGCGCCTCGGCGCGCTGCTCGACGACAAGATCGTGGATCTTCAGGCCGCCTTTGCCGCTTTTCTCAAGGCCGAAGGGGAGGCTCAGCCCTCGCGCCTGGCGGAAACGGACATCCCCCCCGACATGAGGCAATTTCTCGAGACGGGTCGGTGCGGCTCCCGCGCCGCTGGTCGCGGCCTCGCCTTTGCCGAGGCGGCGGTGAAATCGGGCGAGGCTCCCCGAGGGCCGCGCGGGGAGATGCTTGTCTACGAGCGGCGGTCCGTGCGCCTCAAGGCGCCGCTGCCACGCCCCGCCTCGCTCCGGGACTTTCTTGCGTTCGAGGCTCACACGAGGGCAGGCTTCGCGCGCCGCGGCGAGCCGATCCCCGAGGCGTGGTACCGGATGCCCGTGTACTACAAGGGGAACCATCGCGCCATCGTCGGCCCCGACGAGGACGTCGTGTGGCCGCGGTACACTCAGCAGCTCGACTACGAGCTGGAATTGGCCTGCGTCATCGGCCGGGAGGGCCGGGATCTCGGCGTGGAGGAGGCCCCGGCCTGGGTCGCGGGCTACACGGTCATGAACGACTGGAGCGCCCGGGACATCCAGCGGAGCGAAATGGCGGTGCGCCTCGGTCCGGCCAAGGGGAAGGACTTCGCCACCTCCCTGGGGCCGTGCCTCGTGACGCCCGACGAGCTGGATCCCCGCAACTTGCGGATGATCGCGCGGATCAACGGCGAGGTGTGGTCGGAGGGCAACTCGGGGTCCTCTCACTGGACTTTTCCCCAGATGATCAGCCACGTCTCGATGGACGAGACGATCTATCCCGGCGACGTCTTCGGCTCGGGGACGGTGGGCGGCGGCTCGGGGCTCGAGCTGGACCGCTGGCTCAAGCCGGGCGACGTCGTGGAGCTGGAGATCCAGGGGATCGGGGTGCTCAGAAACCGGGTCGTGCGGCGGGAGGGGTGATGGCGGACCTCGGGCTCCTCGGGTTCGACGGCTTCGACTTCGCGGTGGCTAACCTGCCCCGGAGCCGTCAGTTCTACGTCGAGCGCATGGACTTTGCCGAGGTCGAGCGCGCCACGCCGGAGCTGGTGGAGCGCACGGGGCAGGAGACCAGCGTCTTCGAGGCGGGGGAGATCCGTGTGGCGGTCTCCTCGCCCAACCGGGCCTCCGCCCCGCTGGCGGCCTACCTGAGCCGCCACCCGGCGGGGGTGACCGGGCTCGCCTTCAGTGTCAAGAGTCTGGACCGCGCCTGGCAGGTCCTCGCGGCCCGCGGCGCCACGTTCCTGGGCGAACCGACGGAGAACGAAGTCGAGGGTGGTCTCTACCGCGCCTTCGAGATCGCCACGCCGCTCGGGGAGGTTGCCTTTCGGTTCGTGGAGCGGCGGGACTTTTCCCTCCACGCGCCCGGGTTCGAGGCGTTGCCGCTGACGGAGCCGACGAACCAGCTCGGCTTCCGCCTGATTGACCACGTCACCTCCAACGCGGTCACCATGATGCCGGTCGTGCTCTGGTACCGGGAAGTGCTCGGGTTCGAGCACTACTGGGACATCCAGTTTCACACGGCTGACATGAAGAAGGGGCCGCGGGGATCGGGGCTCAAGTCCATCGTCATGTGGGACCCGGAGAGCAAGATCAAGCTCGCCACCAACGAGCCGTTGCGCCCGTACTTCTTCGACTCCCAGATCAACGTGTTCGTCCAGCAGAACGGGGGGCCAGGCGTCCAGCACATCGCCCTCCGCGTGCCGGCCCTCATCCCGGTGGTGGACGAGCTCACCCGGCGCGGCGTCCAGTTCCTGGCCACGCCCCCGACCTACTACGAGATGCTCCCCGACCGGCTGGCCCGAGTGAACGTTTCCACGCTCAAAGAGCCGGTGGAGGAGCTGGCCCGGCTCGGCATCCTGGTGGACGGCGCCGACGACCGCTATCTCCTGCAGATCTTCCTTCGCGAGGCGAGCGCGCTCTATCGCGACGAGCGGGCGGGCCCGTTCTTCTACGAGATCATCCAGCGCGCCGGCCACAACGGCTTCGGCGAGGGGAATTTCCGGGCGCTCTTCGAGGCCATCGAGCGGGAGCAGTTCATGGCCTACCAGAGCCCCATCGGCTAGGAGGACACACGATGTTTCCTCAGATCAAGGGCAAGGTGACGCGGCAGGCGCACGTGGGAATCCCCGAGGAGACGTACGAGGAGGAGCACGCCCGGCGCGGCTTCTTCGGGCGCACGTCGCATCTCTACCATCTCCACCCGCCGACGGCCTGGGTCCGCGTCGAAGGGCCGCTCCGGCCGCGCCTGTTCCTGGGCGATCGCGTCAGCCCGTCGGACCTCACCGACCCACGCGGCACCCCCGCCGTCCTCCTGGAAAACGACGACGCGGAGATCCTGATCTCCCGCCGCAGCCGGCCCATGCCGTTCTACGTCCGGAACGCCGACGGCGACGAGATCCACTTCGTCCACCGGGGCCGTGGCCGGATGGAGACCGACTACGGGCCGCTGGCCTACGAGCCCGGGGACTACCTCTGGCTGCCGAAGGGGACGACCTATCGGGTCCTGCCCGAGGCGGCGGACCAGTTCATCCTGATTACCGAGACCCGCGAGTTCGTCCTGCCCGACCGGGGGCTGATGGGCCAGCACGCCTTCCTTGACCCCGCGATGCTCGTCACCCCCGAGCCCGAGCCTCACTCGGAGGGCGGCTCGGAATGGGAGGTGAGGGTGAAGCGCCAGCGCCAGTGGACCGCCTTCTTCTACCGCCACGACCCGCTGGACGTGGTGGGCTGGAAAGGCGAGCTCATGCCGATCAGGTTCAATGTCCGGGACCTCAGGCCGGTGGTGAGCGCCCGCTACCACATGCCGCCGACGGTCCACGCGACGTTCACCTCAGACGTCTGCACCATCTGCACGTTCGTCCCGCGTCCCTTCGAGTCCGACCCCGCAGCCCAGCGTCTGCCGTTCTTCCACCGGAACGTGGATTACGACGAACTCCTCTTCTACCACGCGGGGGCGTTCATGAGCCGCCACGAGATCGGCGCGGGGGCGTTCACGCTCCACCCCCAGGGGATCCATCACGGCCCTCACCCGAAGGCCTTCGAGAGCATCACGAAGCGGGAGGCCACGAACGAGGTTGCCGTGCTGATCGAGACCACCCGGCCCCTGCGCCTCACCCCGGTCGCGGAGAAGGCCGAGGATCCAGCCTACGCAACCACATGGGGCGCACCGTGACTACCGCTTGACCTTGCCCCAAGGGGCCGGGTTTAGCATGAAGGCGTGAAGGGCCAGAGACTGCTGATCGGTGAGGTCGCCACTCGGAGCGGCGTGAGCCGCAAGGCGCTTCGCCTTTACGAGACGACCGGAATCCTCCCTCCCCCGACTCGGACCCCGGCGGGGTATCGCGTCTACGGCGATGAGACCCTGGCGGTGCTTTCGTTCGTCACCCAGGCGCGGCGGTTGGGATTCAGCCTTGCCGAGATTAAGGAGATCGTGGTCTTGAGGCGGTCGGGGAAGCTCCCGTGCGAGCACGTCAGAACCCTCGTGAGCCGGAAGACAGAGGAGCTTGATCGGACGCTCCGTGACCTGACCGCTCTGCGCAAGCGACTCCGCGACCTGCTGACCGCCTGGCGCTCCCACCCCGGCAGCGCCGCGGCGGTCTGTCCCCACATCGAGCGCCCGAACCCTCGTGAGAAAAGGAGGTGACAGTCATGGAAACCCTGAGCGTTTCGCTCTGCCCGGCTTGCGACGCATGCCCCCAGGTTGAGATTTCTGGGGATGGCGTGCGGATCGGAGAGGCCGGCAACGTGCTGGTCGAGCTCGTCCGGTCGGGCCAGCTCACCCAGCTCTAAAGTAGCTCGACAGACGCCGGCCTTCCCGTTCCCTATTCTTCTCCCTCGACCGCTCAGCTTTCCACCACCACCACCATTTTTCTCCAATCCAAAATGTCTAACCTTCTGTTTTTTTAGACATCCATCCCTGGTATCCGCGTTGCACTTTGGCTGGGCATCGCCCGAGCGAGGGCGGTCAACGGCAGTGAGGGCAAAACGGACAAGGGGGGAGCCGCGATGACCATGAGGTGGCGCTGGGCAATCCTGGGCGGCGGATTCGGGCCGGCTCACCCTGCTCTAAGCACCCGAGGGCGTCGCTCTCCCT
>JACQCL010000152.1 GCA_016201645.1 Candidatus Rokuibacteriota bacterium | reverse complement strand
CGGAGGCTCCCAGCGACGACGTGATGGCCAGGTTCGTCCTCGCGCTCAGCTCCGCTGGGAACGTTCGGACCACCACCACCCTCAAGGCCTTCCCCGAGGCTGAGTATCGGAAGATCATCCAGGGACTTCCCTAACGGCCGGTTGACGAGTGTCAATGGGGGGGCAGCCATGGCCCTGGCCAGGGCGGGAAACTCAGAGCCATCACGAGGAGGGTAACGATGAGAAAGATGCTCATGTTCGCTCTTGCTGGCGCTCTGTCCGTTGTGCTCGTGGCTGCTGCGGCGACCGTGCGGGCGGCCGAATTCGGCACCGCCGGGGAGGCCAAGGCCATGCTGGAGCGCGCGGTGGCCGCAATCAAGGCGGACAAGGCCCGTGCCCTGGCCACGTTCAGCAAGGGCGAGGGCGGCTTCAAGGATCGCGATCTTTACCCGTTCTGCGGCGGCCCCGACGGCAATTTCACTGTCCATCCCACGCTCACCGGCAAGAGCCTCAAGGGACTAAAGGACAAGGCGGGCAAGGCGCTCGGCGAGGAGATCTACAAGGTCGCCCAGGAGGGTAAGATCAGCGAGGTCACCTACATGTGGCCGCGCCCCGGCGGCGACCAACCGGTTCAGAAGGTGACCTTCGTGACCAAGGTTGGCGACCAAGTCTGCGCTGTTGGCTACTACAAGTAGGCCGGTTCTGCGGGAGAGCCCCTCCCGGGACGCGACGCGGTAGAACTCGGACGGCACCGCAACTCTCACGTTGAGCTTCGGATCTTGCTCTTAATCGGGAGTCAGGGCCACGCGAAAGCGGGCGGGGAAGCTTCCGGGGACCACGCTGAACTTGGCGGCATAGGGGCGAAACCCGGGCGCAACGATCTCGATGGCATGCCTTCCCGGGTTCAGCGGAAAGGCCCGGGCGACAAGGTCGCTGGCTGTGCCAAGCAAGCGGCCGTCCAGGAAGACCTGGGCGTCCAACGGGTTGGCGTCCACGATGAGATAGATGGGGCCGCTGCTGATCCCAGCTGGGCCAACGCCCGCCATGCTGGGAGCGCCGCTCAGAATGACGAGGCCGCCGGCCGCAACGGGCGCGGCCAGCCTCCCGCTGGCCCTAACTCGAAGGCCGCCGCCGGGAGTGACGGTGGCCATGAAGGATCCGGCCCAGGAAACGCTCGGCAGGAGCATGAGCCCGGCCACGAGGGCCAGCGCGAGGCCGCTCCGTGTCATGTGCATTCCCTCCTCTCCCGAACGCTGCGCCTTGAGCTCAGTCGCAGGGATTTCTCAGCAACACCCCCGGGCCGGGGAAGACCCACTGGCCCGGCAGCCACACCCACTGAACGCCCGTCCACTGCCAGAAGCCTGGGACCCAGACCGGTTGCGGGGCGGGGTTCACCACGATGAAGGTAGGGGCGAAGTGGCGGTGGATGAACCCATGCCGGATGACGACGGAAGGCCCAGGGCTGATGAACACGCAGCATCCCGCAAAGGCGCGATGCCGGTGGCTAGCCCAGGTTGGTCCCGGCAGGAGCGTAAGGATACCGATGAGGGAAAGAGCGAGAGCGAGGCTGATCCGTTTCACGTGCGATCCCTCCTCTCCCTGGCGCTGGCTCAGAGCTTACACCCTCGATGCAAACCCCGCTAGCTTAGAAATATGACGGGTAAGCAAGCCCTCGCATTCGGCCAGGAGCCAGAGGGGGCCGGGAAATCAGGCGGGGTGGGACAGACGGGAATCCACGAACTGCCGGAGGCGGTCGAAGTCGGCGTTCGCCAGATTAATGAAGGCGAAGGCCAGCCCGTCGGGATCTTTCCTCACCACGAGTGCTAGAACGGTGATGCGAGGCTCCCCCGCGGAGGGACTGAAGGAGAGCCGCACGGTCCCACCCGACTCCACCTTCGCCGCCGAGTGCACCTTGAGGCCGAAGGGGCTCACGTCCACCGACTGGCCGTGCCACCGCCCTCCCATCAGATCTTCCAGCGTCACCTCGACCACGGCCTTCACGCGCGGGTACCGCCGGCGGTTGGCGGTCCAAGTCTCTTCGCCGAACCGATGGGCGATGAGGTGGGCTTCCAGGAAGTCCAGGATCATCTCCAGCTGGTTGACCGTGAACGGCTTCGGGAGGAATTCCACTGCGCCGAGCTTGAGGCAGCTCTTGGCTTGGTCCTCCGTGGCGACGCCTGAGATGGCCACCACGGGAAGCGGCGGCTGCCGGTCGGACAGCACCCGGAGGAACTCCACGCCGCTCATCCCGGGCAGGAAGAGGTCGAGCAGGACGACATCGGGGGGAGATGCCGCGAGGGTGTCGAGCGCCGCCTCCGCACTCGCCGCCACGACGGGGTCATGCCCGTGCTGGGCAACCACGTCCGCGAAGAGCTCTGCCTCGGCGGGTGTGTCTTCGACGATCAGGACTCGCATCGGGGCGCGAGCCTAGACGGGACGCGGCAAGCGGGCGTCCACGAATTTCTGCAGGCGTTGGAAGTCCGGGTTCGTCAGGTTGACGAAGGTGAAGGCTTGCCCGTCAAAGTCCTTGCGCACCAGGAGCGACTGGACGGAAATGAGCGGCTCGCCGTCGGCGGGTCTGAAGGACAGCCGCACGGTGCCGCCGGGCTGGACCGGGGCCGCCGAGCGCACCTTCAGGCCGAAGGGGCTCAGGTTCACCGACCGGGCCTCTAATTGACCCGCCGTCGGCTCCTCGACCTTCACCTCCAGCGAGATATCCACGCGGGGATACCGTCGGCGGCTTACCTTCAGGACATCCTCGGTGAACCGGCGGGTCAAGACCTGCAACTCGAGAAAGTCCAGGATCATCTCGAGCTGATTGACGGCGACCGGCTTGGGGAGGAACTCCACGGCGCCCAGCTCGAGGGACCGGCGTGCCTCCGCCTCGCTGGCGACGCCTGAGATGGCCACGACCGGGACCGGCTGTCGGCGCTCGGACAGCACCTGGAGGAACTCCACGCCGCTCATCCCGGGCAGGAAGAGGTCGAGCAGAATGGCATCCGCGGGGGTCACGGCCAAACTGTCAAGCGCTGACTCGGCGCTGGGGGTCACGACGGGGTCGTGCCCGTGGTGCGCGACCAGATCGGCGTAAAGCTCAGCCTCGGCGGGTGTATCTTCGACGATGAGGACTCGCATCCCCCGACCTCCCCCTCCGGATATGGTTCCTCGTATCATCCGGTAGAAGGGCTGTCAAGAGTCTTTCGATCGGGCCGCTCGGCCGCCCTTCCTTGCGGTTTCTTCAGCCATTCGCTACACTGAATCCCTCACGGGAACCCCGACCATGCCGCTGTCAGGCTGTCGCGTCCTTGATCTCACGACGGTGCGCTCCGGGCCGACCTGCACTAAGATCCTGGCCGACCTGGGCGCCGAGGTGCTGCGCGTCGAGCGGCCGGGGGATTCCGGCCGCGAGCGGGCCTTCTTCGACCAGGGCGATCTTCAGCGGAACAAGAAAAGCCTGGTCCTGAACCTCCAGCACCCCAAGGGGGTGGAGGTCCTCCGGGCCCTCGCGGCTCGCGCGGACGCGGTGGTGGAAAACTACCGGCCTGACGTGAAACACCGCCTCGGCATCGACTATGAATCTCTCAGTCGCGACAATCCCCGGTTGATCTACGCTAGTATTTCTGGCTTCGGGCAAGAGGGCCCCTACCGGGACCGGCCGGGGTATGATCAGATCGTTCAGGGGATGTCGGGCCTCATGTCGCTCACGGGGACGGAGGAAACGGCCCCGCTCAGAATCGGGATCCCGATTGGCGACCTGCTCGCCGGATACTTCGCGGCGCTCGGGATCCTGGCAGCGCTCATCGAGCGCGAGCGCTCCGGGCGGGGGCAGCAAGTCGAGACCTCGTTGCTCGAGGCGCTGGTGGGGAGCCTCTCCTTCCAGGCCGTGCGCTACCTCAACACTGGGGAGGTGCCCCCGCCGGTTGGCAACCATCACCCGCTCACAGCTCCCATGGGGGTCTATCGCGTGAAGGACGGGCATCTCAACCTCGCCGTCGGCAACGACGACATGTGGGGGCGGCTCTGCCGCGCTCTGGGCTTGCCCGAGCTCGCCGATGACCCGCGGTTTGCCAAGCGCGCCAGTCGGCTCGAGAACCGGGCGGCGATGGACGAGATCCTCGAAGCGGCACTTGCCAAGAAGAGCGCGGCCGAATGGGTGGAGCTTCTCAATGCCGCGGGCGTGGCCTCGGGCCCGATCTACACGGTGGACGAGGTCTTCGGCGATCCCCAGGTGGCGCAGGCCGGACTCGTCCACGAGCTCCGCCATCCGCTGTGGGGGCTGCACAGGGTGATGGGACTGCCCGTGCGCCTCCACCGGACTCCCGCCCAGGTTCGAACGGCCGCGCCGCTCCCGGGTGCCCACACGCGCGAGATCCTGGCCGAGCTGGGCTACGACGAAGAGGCGACCAACGCGCTCTTGGCCGATGGCGTCGTCGAGGAGGCGAAGCGTTGATGAGTGATCTGATTCGTGTCGAACAGAAGGACGCAATCGCCACCGTGGTCTTCAACCGTCCGAAGATGCGCAACGCCATCAGCCTGGCCATGTGGCAGGAGATCGCGCGCGTGACCGAGGGGCTCGGCAAAGAGCCCGGCGTTCGCGCCGTCGTGTACCGGGGAGCGGGGACGGAGGCTTTCGCCTCGGGCGCCGACATTTCCGAGTTCAAGGAGGTGCGCAAGGACACCGCGACGGCGCAGGCCTACAACAAAGAGACCGAGGCGGCCTACCACGCCATCCGCCAGTGCCCGAAGCCCACGGTGGCCATGATCTTCGGTTTCTGCATGGGAGGCGGCGTGGCGATCGCCATGGCCTGCGACCTCCGGTTCGCCGCAGAGGGCGCCAAATTCGGGATTCCGGCGGCGCGCCTGGGGATCATCTACGGGCTCGGGAGCGTCCGGCAGCTCGTGGACCTGGTGGGGCCGGCCCACGCCAAGGATATCCTGTTCTCCGCGCGCACGTTCGACGCCAGGGAGGCGCTGGCGATGGGATTCATCAACGGCCTCCTGCGCGCCCCCGAGCTGGAGGCCTTCACGTACGACTACCTCAAGAAGGTCGCGGCCAACGCGCCGCTCTCGGTCCGCGGCGCGAAGGTCATCATCGAGGGCCTCCTGGAGGACGGCGGGGTCCGCGAGCGCGAGCACATTCGCCAGCTCACGCTGGAGGCCTTCGAGAGCGCGGATTACAAAGAGGGCACCCGCGCGTTCCTGGAGAAGCGTCCTCCCCGCTTCGAAGGAAAGTAGGTGCGCTTCGCGTTTTTCACCTCGACGCCGCTGACTCCGACCGAGGGGAGCGGGACCTTCGTCGGGATCCGCGAGCTTGAGCGGGCGCTGGTGGAACTGGGCCACCCCGTCGAAATCCATCCGCTCCGCTTCCGATCGGGCTTCCACACGCTGGACCGGTGGCTCTACAACGCCGGCCTCGCGCTCGCCGCTCCCACGGCTGACCTCGCGGTGGGATTCGACCTCGACGGGTTTCTCTGGGCGCGCCGCCGCCGGATCCCCTTCATCGCGAGCCTCAAGGGCATCATCGCCGACGAACTCCTGAACGAGCGGGGCCTGGTCCGTGGTCTCCTCTCCATCCAGGCCGGCTGGGAGCGTCAGAACGTCGCGCGGGCCGATCGCGTGGTCGTGACGAGTCGCTACTGTGCCGACGTGGTGATGCGCGCATACGGGGCGCCCTCAAGGAAAATCTCGATCGTCCCCGAGCTGATTGACCTCGCCGACTGGGAGGCGCGCTTCGCTCAGGCGCGCCGCCGCCCCGCAGAGGGACCGACCGTCCTCTGCGTGGCGCGGATGTACCCCCGCAAGCGGATCGAGGATCTCCTGGCGGCGGCCGTGATTCTGCGTCATCGGCTTCCTTATGTCCAGGTTAGGATCGTGGGCAGCGGCCCGGAGCATCGCCGGTTGCTGCGCCTCCATGGGGAGCTCGGCCTGTCAGCCGCGGTCCACTTTCTGGGGGAGGTCTCGCGGACTCGCCTCGCCGAGGAGTACGCCAACGCCGATTGCTTCTGCCTGCCGAGTCTCCAGGAGGGGTTCGGGATCGTCTTCCTCGAGGCCATGGCTGCCGGCCTCCCGGTCGTGGCCTGCCGGGCGGCGGCCGTTCCCGAGGTGGTGCCCGATGGCGTCACCGGGCTCCTCGTGGAGCCGCGTAGCCCTGAGCGGCTGACCGGCGCCTTGGAGGAGATCCTGACGGATTCGGCCCGTCGAAAAGAATACGGCGAGGCGGCGCGTCGGCGGGCTCTCGAGTTCAGCTCCCCGCGCGTGGCGCGGCAGTTCCTTGAAGCGGTGAGGCTGCCATGAAGCACCCCGAAAGGGGGCTGATCTACGCCACGCGCCGCTTCACCTTCTCGGCCGCGCACAGGTACTGGCGCCCCGACTGGAGCCCCGAGGAGAACCGGAAGGCCTTCGGGAGCCTCACCCAGGTCCACGGTCACAATTACACGCTCGAGGTCACCATCCGCGGCGCCGTGGACGAGCGGACCGGGATGCTGATGGATCTGGCGGAGCTGAAGCAGGTGGTGGGCGCGGCGGTGATCCAGCGCTTCGATCACTCGAACCTGAACGAGGATCCCCTTTTCACCGGTGGCGCGATCCCGACGACAGAGAACCTCGCTCGCTGCGCCTGGGAACTGCTCGCTCCCAAGCTCGGGGCCGACCGCCTCTGGCGGGTGCGCGTCTGGGAGGATCCGACCTTCTACGTGGACTACTATGGCCCCTGACGCGGTGACGCTGACCCGGACGTTCCATTTCAGCGCGGGCCATCGGCTGGCGAACCCCGCGCTCAGCGAGGAGGACAACCGCGCACTCTACGGGCCCTGCTTCCGGGCTCACGGGCATAACTATCTGCTCGAGGTCACCGTCGGCGGGAGGGTCGATCCCGTCACGGGGATGGCGGCTGATGTTGAGGGGCTGGAATCCGCCGTGAGCCGCGCGGTGCTGGAGCTCGTGGACCACCGCACTCTCGACGCTGACGTGCCGGCGCTCGCCGGCGTCATCACCACGGGAGAAAATCTGGCTCGGGTCTTTTGGGAAATGCTCTCGGCCGCCCTGCCGGCGGGAAGCCTCAGGCGGATCGCGCTGGTCGAGACGGCCAACAACACCTTCGAGTATTACGGGGAAAGCACGGACGGAGATGCTGCATGATTGATGACCTGGTGGCCAAGATCCTGAAGGAGCTGGGAGAGGATGTGCGGCGGGAGGGGCTCGAGCGGACGCCCGAGCGCGTGGCGAAGGCGCTCAAGTTCCTCACCTCGGGATACGCGACAGACCTGAAGGATGTCTTCAACGACGCGCTCTTCGTCGAGGACTACGACGAGATGGTCGTCGTCAAGGACATTGATGTATTCAGCCTGTGCGTGCCCGGAAGGCAGCTCGTCGACGTGGTTGGGGGACAGAAGCGAGCGCGCGACGTGACGCCCGGAGACCGGGTGTGGACGCTAGACCACGGGCACCTCAGGCAAACCGAAGTCACCGCGGTCATGGCGCGCCAGACGCGGGAGATAGCGGAGGTCAGGACGGAGGGCGGTTGTTTCCGCGTTACGCCAGACCATCCGATAAGGACCGAGGTCGGCTGGCGTGAGGTGCAAGAACTGAAGCGTGGAGCGAGGGTGGAGTGGGTCAGCGCGAGGTCGCTCTGCCGCCAAATGTACGAACCTCGACCTGGCTATCCGCTGGGGTACGTTCTTGGTGCCACCGCGGCCGATGGGAGCATTCAGGATGGCCGGCGAATCTCACTCGTGGTTAAGAGCTTCGAGTTCGCCTCGAAATATCGGGACATGCTCGTCGAGGCCTTCCCGCCGTTGACTCCGCGAATTGAGTCGGTTCGCGTGCCATCCGGCTTCCTGGCGCGGAACCTGCCGATGTACCGGGTCCGGGTGGTGTCGCGACATGTGGGCGAGAAGCTCTGTCGGTGGCTCGGTGTCCCGGAAGAAGGGTCGCGAAGCAAGACGAAGACGTTCAACTTTCCCCGGGTAGTCACCTCATCGGGAGAGATGATGCAGGGCTTTCTCGACGGATATTGTGATGGAGACGGCCATCGGGAGGGATCCGGGCGGCTGATCTTTAGCGCCAACTATGGGTTCTTGGTGGACCTGGCGGAGTACCTGCAGGCCCCGGTAAAGCCAGCGGTGGGAAGCGGGGGGTGCTTCCAGGTGTTCGTCCCGGACCGATGGCACGAGGCCGGATGGGAGAGCAAGCATGGATTCCGCCGGGAGAGCGACTTCTACGTGCCGTTCGACAGCACCTATGTCGAGGTCCTTGATGTCCGGCGGCTGCCGAGGCCGGGCAAGCCTTACACGGTCTACAGCTTCAAGTGCGAACCGTACCCGACGTTCCTCATTTCTGGTCATCTCACGCATAATTGTGAGCATCATTTGTTGCCCTTCATTGGCAAGTGCCACGTCGCCTACCTCCCGGGGAAGAAGATCGTGGGCCTGTCCAAGATTCCGCGTCTCGTGGAGATGTTCAGCCGGCGCCTCCAGGTGCAGGAGCGCCTCACGACGCAGATCGCCCAGACCTTGCAGGACGCGCTCCAGCCGCGCGGGGTGGCGGTGGTGATCG
>JACQCL010000165.1 GCA_016201645.1 Candidatus Rokuibacteriota bacterium | reverse complement strand
TAGATCAGCCGCGGGTTCGCCTCGCCCAACTGCCGGTAGCCGATCCCCCAGGCGTCCATCTGCCCCGGGCGCGCGCTCTCGATCACCACGTCGGCGTGGCGGGCCAGGCGCGCGAACAGTTCGCGCCCCGCGGGCCTTTCAAGGCTCAACGTGATGTGACGCTTGTTCCTGGCCTCCACAAGGTAGGCCAGTCCCGTACCCCGGTGGCGCACCCCTTCCGGAGAAAACAGCCGGGCCACATCCCCGCCCGGAGGCTCGATCCGGATGACCTCGGCGCCGAACTCGCCGAGGATCGACGAGGCAAAGAGAGCCGCGAAGTTCCCGTTGCTCACGTCGAGCACGCGGAGCTCTTCCAGCGCTTCGGGCTTCTCGTGGGCCAGCGCGGGGTCGGTGATCTCTTTGGCGAAGCGCGGCCAAGAATCAGGGTCAATCATCGCTTGTCCCAGTCGTCGGGGGGCTTTGCCCCGGGACGATCGGCCCACCGGCCGACGACCTTCTTCTCCTCCAGTTGCTCGATCCGGCTGGGCGAAAGCCCGAGGAGGCGGGTCAGCACCTCCTGGTTGTGCCAGCCCACCGGCTTGGCCGCCCACCGCATCCTGCCGGGCGTGGCGGAGAGCTTCGGCACCGGCCCGTGCTCCACCATGGGACCATACAGCGGGTCGTCGTACTCCCAGACAGCCCCTCGCTCCAGAAGGTGTTCGTCACGATACCGATCCTCAGCGTTGGCCACCCGGGCGCAGGCGAAGCCGTGTTTCTCCCCGAGCCCCTCGAGCTCGACACGCGACTTGTCGGCGGCCCACTTCCTGATGTGCGCGAGAAGCTCATCGCGATTCGCCGGGACTTGCCGCGCCGGGAGCGTGGCGAAGCGCTGATCCGTGACCAGGTCCGGCCTCCCCATGGCCTGGCAGAGCCCGCTGAATTCTTTGTCCCGGGCGGCCGCCAGCCCCACGAACCCGTCGCGGCAGGCGAGGATGTCGGCGGGCACAACGGCTTCGTCCAGGTTTCCCGCCGGGCCGCGGTCCCGGCCGGTCAGGCCGTGACGCACCCACGTCCAGTCCAGCGAGCGAATCAGACCTTCCGACTGCGCCACATCGATGAACTGCCCCTCACCGGTCTTGTTGCGATAATAGAGCGCCACGAGCGCCGCGGTGGCAGCCATCATCCCTCCGAACCAGTCGCCGATGAAGATCCCGCAGAGGATGGGGGGGCGCCCGGGGAACCCCGTGATCCCGATCATGCCGCTCACCGTCTGGGCGACGGCGTCATAGGACGCGCGTCCGTGGGAAAAGGGGCCCCACTGGCCAAACCCGGAATCGGCAACATAGATGAGGCGCGGGTTCACCTCACGAAGCTGCCGGTAGCCGATCTCCCACTTGTCGAGGGTTCCGGCGCGGAAGTTCTCCACGAGGATGTCGGACTTGGCCGCAAGCCGCTTGAAGAGCTCCTTGCCCTCGGGCGTGTGGAGGTCGATCCCGATGTGGTACTTGGAGTGATTCTCTGGAAAGAAGCCGAGCGAGGCGTTCTGCCAGAAGGTCGCCTCGGGGGTGACGTAGCGCATGGTGTCGCCGCCGGGGGGCAGCTCCACCTTGACCACCTCGGCCCCGAACTCCCCCAGGAAGTCCGCGGTGGTAGGGCCGAGGATGAGGGTTGTCAGCTCGAGGACGCGGATGCCGCGCAGGGCCTCGGGCTTGTCGAAGATCCGCGTCCGATCGAAGAGCCTCCGCGTCCAGTCGAAGTATGACTCCGTCTGCAGGTGTGTCTCCCCTGGCTACGCCTTCCGTTCGGCGCTGCGGAGCCGTGCCTCCTCTGAGTTCGGGTCCCAGTCGGTGGTTTCCATCCGGGTCACCAACCGGCGGTGCAGATCCTCGGACACCTTGGCCATGAGTCGCTCGTGAAGTTTCTGGGTCTTGGCGTTCCGGCATTGGTCCCGTTCCGCCAGGACCGGGTCGAGGGCGGCCCGGGCGGCGCCCACATCGGCCGTCCCGTTCTTGGTCTGGTCAATCAGCCGCCGGTAGATCTTGGTCAGCTCGGCGATCAGCGGAGCGGGATACTCCCGGCCCTGGATCTTCAAGGTCGTGACGCCCAGGGCAATGTACTTCGGCACGTCCTCCAAGAGCGCGTAGATCTCGTTGTTGGACTTTTCCAGGTACGTCAGCACCTTCGCCGGAAATTTCTGGGCGATCTCAGGAATGTGCGTCCCGAGACACGGGCGATAGCAGACGCCCCCCGCGTCCGGGTTGCCGATGAGCTTGACCCGCGTGCTGCCGTCGGAATCATGGACGACCTCTTGTTCAAAGTACGGGGCAAAGTAGTCGTAGAGCCGGCAGCCGCCCACGCCGGTGACGCACCGGTTCGAATGGATCAAGAGCTCCACCCCGATCCCCACCTCGTCAGCCGTCCGCTTGAGGGTGGCGATGCGCTCGTACGTACTGAGGGCGGTGGAGGCGACGAACTGGGTGGCCCCCGCCTCCTTGACCCGTTCCATCGCCGCGCGGTCTCGCACGTTGCACCCGACGCTCGCGTGAATGGTGATCTCGGGGAAGCGCGCGTGGATCGCCCGCATGGCGCCCGGCGTCTTCACGATGAAGCCGTCCACCCCCCGCCTCGCGTACGCTTCCACCTTCCGCATCATCTCCCCGTGGTCGGCCGCCTCGATATCGGCGTTTAGCGCCACGCGGAGCTTGGCCCCCCGGTCGTGCGCCATCTGAATCACGTCGTGGATTTGATGGTGGGGAAGCTCATACGCGGCCTCGCGCCGACTCCACCCGAGGGGCCCCACGTAGACGGAATCCGCCCCCGCCTCCAGGGTCTCTCGGACCATTTCCATTGTGCCACCGGGCGAGAGTAACTCGGTCATTGGTTCCTCCCTGTACTGCTGTGATCTTCGCGTTCGCTCTGTTCCTTCACGACAAGCTTACGCCAAGTGTCCACGAACTTACTAGGCTCAAGCGCCACTGTCAAGCGGGACGGCCCTCGATCGTGTCCTAATTTGAACTTCAGTCGTGGAGCGCAGTTCATTCAGGCCGTGAATACAGAGACTACGGCAGGATCTTGGGCTCTGAAGGTGTCAAAAAGCCTAACGGCGAGGTCACTCGTCACCCTCGCCTCCTAGCGCGCTCGATCGCCTCTGATCGCCTCCTCGATGGCCGCGCGCCTCACAGCGGCTCTAGGCTCTTGGCGCCTACGTCGTGGCCGTCCAGGAGCTTCACGCCTTCCGCCGCGGTTGCTTCTTCCGGCAGGTAATCGTCGTCCGTCGGGTCATCGGGCATCCACTCGTCGCGGCCGCTGAGATCCGCGGGTAGCACGGGGGCGGGAATTACCTCTCCTCCGTGGAACTCAGGATGTTGGCGCCGGCCACAGCGCGCCACCATCTCGTACGCATCGCCGCATTCAGCGCTGGTCACCGGTTCATCGCCTCCTCGATGGCGGCGAGGGCGCCGCGCGCAGGGTGACGATCGGGGATGCCGGGACACCACCGAAGGGCGGCACATGTGCGGCGCGCCCTAGAGGGATTGCGGCTGCGCCGATCTGGCTGCTTTTCATTCATATCTCTTCAAAGTAGCAACCGACATGCCAACTTGGTTTCAAAAAAGGTAGTCACGGCTAAACACCCATAAGATCAATGAGTTGCCAGCCATGAGGAGATCTGACGGCAGGGGTCACGGTGAGACATCGCGTCTTAACAAGGTTGTCACAAGGGCTGTCGGGGCTGTCAGCAATTGGCCTTTTACTCCAACGGTAAAAAGCTAGCCAGAAGCCCTCAATGTAGCGTTGCGAGAATACGAACGAAACTAGGACCCTACCGGCCCTCGCGAGTGGTCCGGTTTCGGCTGAAGAGAGCGTCGGGCCGACCGCTCCGGGGTGATCCTTGAAGACAAGGAAGGGGCGTGGTAGAAAAAGATGTGCCGGAGGAGGCTCCATGAGTACAGTTCTCATCAAGCCCGGTCTCGAAGACCTCGTCATCGCCACCTCCGAGATCTGCTTCATCGACGGCCAGCAAGGGCGGCTCCTCTACCGGGGCTACGACATCGACGACCTGGCCGCCCGCTCCACCTTCGAGGAGGTTATTTATCTCCTCTGGTACGGGGCGCTGCCGAGCAAGAAAG
>JACQCL010000164.1 GCA_016201645.1 Candidatus Rokuibacteriota bacterium | reverse complement strand
GTGCGTTCGACCAGAGAAACTTCGACGACTACCAGCTGCTCCGGATGGATGAGGTCCCGGAGATCGAGATCCACATCGTGGACAGCACGGAGCCTTCGACCGGTGTCGGCGAGCCCCCCGTCACGGTCGTCGCCCCAGCGCTCAGCAACGCGATCTTCGCGGCCACCGGGGCGCGCGTGCGGAACATCCCGTTTCTCCCGCAAAGGGTGTTGAAGGCGCTGAAGGAGAAGGCGTAGAGCACCGGGGATACTTCATGCCGGGGCCTCCAGCCAGCCGGGCAGATGGACCTTGGAACGGGTAGGCCGAGATTAGCCCGCCTACCGCACCCCGCACCAGGAAGAACCAGGAGCACCATCTCGTATCCCTGGCCCTTGGATTCTTGTGCGGATAGGTGCTCTGGGGTGCTTAGAGTTTTGTTTCGGGGGGAATTCGTAATCAGCAGGTCGTGGGTTCGAGTCCCACCGCCGGCCCCGATCATCTCGGGCCCTTCTGAAGAACTGCTGCTATTTGTGCTTCTGGCGTTCTACATAGCTGGCGCACTCTTCTGGGCTCTTGCGGAGGCGACTCGTCCTGAGTATGCTCAGTGGGCCTCCGCGTTACCAGGGTGTCGGCCGGTTCAACCGCTTTTCGCGAGCATGGTGAGGAGGGCCAGGGCCTATGATTCGTCACGTCGTCAGGGTGAGTGACGGCGTCCGCATTCATTACCGGCAGATGGGGCGGGGCCCCGCCATGGTCTTGCTCCACGGCTTTCCCCAGACCGGGCATATGTGGCGCAAGGTTATGCCGGCCCTCGCCGAGCGGTTTACCGTCGTCGCTCCCGACCTGCGCGGCTACGGGGACTCCGATCGGCCGGCCAGCGGCTACGACAAGCGCCGCATGGCGGTCGACATCGCGGAGGTGATTCAGGCGCTCGGCATCGCGCCGATCGTCCTCGTCGGGCACGACCGCGGCGCCCGGGTCGCTCACCGTTTCGCGCTCGACCACCCGACGATGCTCACCCGCCTGGTGCTCCTCGACATCGCCCCGACGTACGATGTCTTCGAGCGCATGGACCAGCACGGAGCGCGCGAGCGCTGGCACTGGTTCTTCCATCAGGTTCACGATCTCCCCGAAGCCCTCGTAGCAGGTCACGAGGAGATTTACCTGCGCTATTGCTTTAGGGCCTGGTCTTTTAATCCCGTCGCCGTTGAGGAGGAGGCGGTCCAGGAGTACCTCCGCTGCTTCCGCCAGCCTGGCGCAATGCGGGCCGCGTTCGACGACTACCGGGCGGGAGCGACGATCGATCTCGAGCACGACGGCGCTGATCGAGGGAAAAAGGTCCGCGCGCCGACGTTGGTCCTGTGGGGCGAGACCGGCAGAATGCCGCAGAGCGCCGATATGCTCGGCGTCTGGAGAGCGCGATGTGAAGAGGTCGAGGGGCACGCGATCGCTGATTGCGGCCATTTCCTCCCGGAGGAGCAACCGGCCGCCGTGATCGACGCCATCCTGAAATTCGTTCGGTAGCCGACAAGACAGGAGGCTGACATGAGCAAGCACCGGTGGAACCGAGTGGCCGTTCTTCTTGCCCTGATGCTCGCGACCTTCCCGTGCGTCGCCGGGGCCCAGCTGATGATTGTCGGGAACGACGAAAAGTTTACCGTTGACGACGCCGGCAAGGTCGTCTTCGGCGCGCCGGGCAAGGACACGATCTCGATCGTGGACATCGGGACGAACCCGGAGTCGCCGAAGATCCTCGTCAACCTGCCCCTGATGAACACCATCATCGGTCCACCCGTCAACCTTGCCATCACACCCGACGAGCGGCTGGCGATCGTCGCCAATTCGATGAACTGGGTCCAGGAGGGTGCTGCCTGGAAGCCCGTCCCCGACAACAAGCTCTACGTGATTGACCTCAAGGCCAAGCCGCCCAAACACATCGCGACCGTCGAGGTCGGCAAGCAGCCGTCAGGCCTCTCGATCAACGCGCGGGGAGACCTGGCGCTCGTCGCGAACCGGGCGGACAACTCGATCGGCGTGCTCTCGATCCGGCACGACGAGGTGAAGCTCATTGACACGGTGCCGGTGGGCGACGTGGTGGCTCACGTCGTGTTCACGCCCGACGGCAAGCGGGCGCTCGCCGTGAAGTTCCCCGCTCACAAGGTGGCCGTGCTCAACGTCGAGGGGCAAAAAGTCACCTACGACAAGTACGATATGCCGGTCGGGCTCTGGCCGTACAACATCAACGTGACCCCGAACGGCAAGCTCGCGATCACGGCGGACAACGGGAATGCTGGCCGGTCGGACGGCCACATTGATACGGTGAGCGTGATTGATCTCGAGGCGAATCCGCCGCGCGTGATCGACCGGGTGGTCGTGGGCGACGCTCCGGAAGGCTTGGCGATCAGCCCGACCGGCGAGATCGCGGTGGCGATGCTCCTGAACGGGAACGATGGGCCGAAAAACGCTTGGTTCTACAACCGCAACGGCCGCGTGGCCGTGCTCAAGATCGACGGCAAGAAGGTGACCAAGGTCGGTGAGGTGGAAGTGCGTGGGTTGCCCGAGGGCGCGGTCTTCAGCCCGGACGGCAGGTACCTCTACGTCGGCAACTTCATCGACAGCGATGTGTCCATCTTGAAAGTCGAGGGCACGAAGGTGACCGACACCGGCAAGCGGCTCCAGCTGCCGGGGCACCCGGCGTCCATGCGGGGTCGGGTCCAGTAACGGTCGCCGTCAGCGGGTCGCCACGCTCGCGGGCATTCCCAGCTCCTGGAAGAGCATGTGCGCGCGTTCCAGGTGGCGTTGGCCGTCGGCGCGCTCCCCTCGGGCCAGGCAGAGCTGACCCAAGCTCAGGTGGCACTGGGCGACGAGGGGGACCATCTCGAGTTTGGCTGCAAGGTCGGCAGCTTCGTGGTAGTGCGCCTCGGCTTGGCTAAGATCTGGGGGGCTCCCGCGCGCGTGGATGTCGCCGAGGAGCCGGAGCGTCCAGGCGCGGTGGCCGTCTTCCTTGTGGGTGCGCGCCAGATCGAGGGCGTGCTGGGCGACGGTCAGAGCGCGTGAAGCCTCTCCCGCGGCCAGGACGCCTTCTGCGAGGTGAGAAGTCCAGAGCGCCAGGTAGGCCTTGACCCCGAGCGCTTCGGTCAGGCTCACGCCCTCCTCGAGGAGAGGGAGGCCTTCGGCCACGCGGCCGAGACGAACGAGGGTGTGGCCGAGGATGGAAGAGGGGATCGGCCGCCAGACGGCGAGGCCTCGCTCACGGCACGCACGGAGGCTTCGCTCGAGGTCTCGGAGCGCGTCCTCGAAGGAGCCCTGCCGATTCCGGATGAGCCCCGCCAGCGTCCAGGCGATGGCTTCGCTGTAGGCGTGACCGCTTCCCTCGCCGGCGCTCCGCGCCTTGTCAATCGCCGCGCCGGCCGCGTCGAAGCCGCCGAGCTCGGCCCAGGCGAAGCCTAACCAGCCGCATGAGGCGACGTAGGCGAATCCTCCGCGCGTCACGCCCGCCGTTCCTTCGTGGGTCTCGATGAGCGCGATATTGCGCTGGAGCGTGGAGACGGCCTGGCGGTAGCGCCCCTGGGCGTGAGCGCACGTCCCCATGTATTGCAGCGCCAGCACCTGGAGGGCGCGGTCTCCGCTGCGCTCCCCGATCCCGAGACAGCGCTCGCCGTACTCGATGGCCCGGTCGGGCTCGCCCTTCAGGTAATGATAGTTGATCAGGTATGTATAGACGCGCGCCAGGCGCTGCTCGTCCTCGAGCACTTTGGCCAGAGCCTCGGCCTCCCGGGAGAGGGCGAGGACCTCCTCGAGCCGTCCGAGCTGGAAGAGCGGGGGGCGGAGGTCGAGGCAGAGATCAATCGTCTGTGCGTCGCGCTCCGGGCTCTGGGGCAGTCGCGCGTTGGCCTCCCGCGCGCGCTGGAGGAAGGTCACCGCCTCGGTGTTCGCGCAGAGGGCCGCGGCCTTGGCGCCCGCCTGGCGGAGATACGCGACGGCTTTCACCCACTCCTCGGCCTGGAGGAAGTGGTGGGCGAGCATCTCGACGTGCTCGGAGAGCCGTTGGGCGTACACCTCCTCGGTGGCCTCGCCGATGATCCGGTGGAGGGTCTTGCGGCGCTGGAGCAGAAGGCTCTGGTAGGCGACCTCCTGGACAAGGGCCTGGCGGAACATATAGGCGGCCTCGTCCAGAGACTTCTCGATGATCATCTCGAGCTCGAGGAGCTTCGCCAGCGCCGAGGGCACCGCCTCCTGACGATCGGCGACTCGGGCCAAGAGCCGCTGGGTGAAATCCCGGCCGATCACGGAGGCCGTCTGGAGCGCGGACTTCGCGAGGTCCGGCAGGCGATCGATGCGCGCCGCCAGGACGTCGAGAATCGTTGGCGGGATCCTGAGCGCGTCGGCGCCCCAGCTCCTGTCGGTCTCGCGGAGGGAGCGCACCACCTCCTCGATGAAGAGCGGGTTGCCTCCGGTCTTCTCGACGACAGCGG
>JACQCL010000163.1 GCA_016201645.1 Candidatus Rokuibacteriota bacterium | reverse complement strand
GGTCATAGGGCGAGTCCTACCGCGCGGCGGACCTCTGCCATGGTGGCCTGCGCGACCCTTCGAGCGTTCTTTGAGCCTTCTCTCAGAATCTCAGTGATTTCCTTTGGCTTTTCCATGAATTTCTGACGTCGCTCCCTGATCGCCCCGAGCGGAGTGAGGAGATGCTCCAGGAGAACCCCCTTGCAGTCCAGGCAGCCGATCCCGGCTGTCCGGCACCCCGTGGCGCACGCCTGCCGCGGCGCGTCGGGCGTGAAGATCTTGTGGAGGTCGAAGACCGGGCACACGTCGGGGTTCCCCGGGTCGCTCCGCCGCTTCCGGGCCGGATCGGTCATCATGGTCTTGATCTTCGGCGTGAGGATCTCCGGCGGGTCGGAGAGGTAGATCGCATTGCCGTAGCTCTTGGACATCTTGCGCCCGTCGGTGCCGGGCACTTTGGGAATCTCAGTCAGCTTCGCCTCCGGCTCGGGAAAGACGGGGCCGAAGGCGTTGCTGAAGCGCCGGGCCACCTCGCGGGTCAGCTCGATGTGCGGGAGCTGGTCCACGCCCACCGGGACGTACCGGGGCTTGTACATCAGGATGTCTGCCGCCTGAAGCAGCGGATAGCCGAGGAGACCATACGACGGCGACTGAAGTTCCAGCTGCTCGATCATCTCCTTGTACGTCGGCACGCGTTCGAGCCACGACACGGGGATGATCATGGAGAACAACAGGTGCAGCTCCGCGTGCTCGGGCACCAGCGACTGGACGAAGAGCGTCGAGCGTTCGGGGCTGAGGCCGGCGCCGAGCCAGTCTGCCAGCATTTCGACGGTGTTCTCCGGGATCTCGCCCGCGTGCGCATAGTCGGTCGTGAGCGCGTGCCAGTTGGCGACGAAGTAGAAGCAGTCGTAGTCCTCCTGGAGCTTGACCCAGTTGTCGAGGGCGCCCAGGTAGTTCCCCAGGTGAAGCTTTCCCGTGGGGCGCATCCCCGAGAGCACCCTCTGGCGCCGCTCGGTCATGCTCAGCGTCCCGCGGCGGCGCGCCGGGCTTCCCACACCTTCGCCGTCCTGAGGAAGACGTAGTGGGCGTAGAGCCCCGCCAGGAGAAAGCCCCGCCAGCCGTCCAGAAATCCACCGTGGAGGAGGTACATCGAGAGGAATCGACCGAGGGGACGGAGGGCCAGATCGGCGAGGCCGACCCGCCTGCCCTGCCGGATCCACTCCTCGGCGGCCAGCGTGGAATACCGGTTGGAGCGCCCGAGGAACTCCTCCAGACTCCGGTACGACTGGTGGAGGAGCGGGGACTGGAGGCGCCCCACCGTCCCGCGGACTTCCACAGACTCGTGCACCGCGCGCTCCACGAACCGCCCGCTGCCGCGCTTGAACAGCCGGAGTTGGTAGTCAGGATAGAGCCGCCCGTGCCGGATCCAGGCTCCCCAGAAGATGTTCTTCCGGGGAATCGCGTAGCCATCCACGGCGACGCCCGAGTCGAGCACGGCTTCGATCGCGCGCCTGAGCTCCGGGGTGACCTGCTCGTCGGCGTCCAGCGAGAGGACCCACTCCCCCGCCGCCTGCTCCAGGGCGAAGTTCTTCTGGTCCGCGAAGCCCGGCCACGGCCTCACCCAGATCCGGTCGGTGAACTCCCGCGCCACCTGGACCGTCTTGTCGGTGGACTCGGCATCAACGACGATGATCTCGTCGGCCCAGCTCACGCTCTCCAGGCACGGGCGGAGCCGCTCTTCTTCGTTCCACGTGATGACCGTTACGGACAAGGCGGTCATTCCAGGAGCTCCAGCGACGCGGCGAAGGCGGCGTCCGGGGAGATGGCCGCCATGGATCCGTTCGGGCTCTGGAGGCTCTTGCAGTGACTCCCGTAGGGCCCGTTGCGCTCGGCGCGGGTGGGACCGTACAGGCCGACGCACGGGGTGCCGAGGGCCGCCGCCAGGTGAAGCGGCCCGGTGTCCCCCGCCACCATCAGCGCCGTGCGGCGCAGGAGAGCGCAGAGTTCGGGAATAGACGTCGCCGGCGCCAGGACCGGCCGCGAGGTCGTCCGGGTGGCGATGGCCCGCGCCATCCCCTCCTCGTCAGGGCCCCAGAGGAGGAGCACCCGCACCCCGGCCTCCACCGCCAGCCTCTCGGCCACCCGCGCGAAATATTCGACGGGCCAGCGCTTCGACGGGTGGCCGGCTCCCGGATTGAGAGCGACGAGACGGTCGCGGGGCTTGACGCCCTCGGCGGCCAGGAACTCGTCAATCCGCCTCTCGGCCTCCGCGTCCGAGGGAAGCAGAAAGGCGGGCGGTTCGTCCCTCACGCCGAGCGGTTCGAGGAGCGAGAGGTATTGCTCCACCACATGCACCGCGTGACGCGGCGGCTTGACCCGATGGTTCGTGAAGAGGATGTTGAGCGGCTCCCAGCAGTGGGAGAACGCGAAGCCGATCCGGAGAGGGGCACCGGTATAGGCCGTAAGGAGGCCGCTCTTGATCAGCCCTTGGAGATCAATGGCGACATCGAAGCGGGCCCCGCGGAGACGCTCCGTCAACCGGGACAGCTTTCCCAGCACCTCCCGCGCCCCGGCGGGCCGCCAGATGAGGCGCCGCCAGAGCCGCGTGTCCACCGGCACCACGACGTTCAGATCCGGCTGATCCGCGAGGATCGCAGATTCCCGCGCCTCCACGATCCACGTGAGGTGCGCCGTGGGGAAGTGGCGCCTGAGCGCGTGGGCCACCGGGAGGGCGTGGAGCACGTCGCCCAGCGAGGAGAGCTTGACGATCGCAATGTTCATCCCGGCTTCCCGAAGGCTCGCACGATCGTCTGGATCAGTTCGCGGCTCGAGTGGCTCTTGGCATCGCCGGCAATGGCCACGCTGCCGCCCTGGGAGAGAACCGATCGACGCTCCGGGACGGTCTCTTCCGTGTAGTCGGTTCCCTTGGCGTGCACCGCCGGTCTCAGGCGGGAAATCAGGGCGTCCGCCGTGTCATCGTCGAACACGAGCACGTAGTCCACGGCGCTCAGGGCCGAGACAATCTCGGCGCGCTCGGCCTCGGGCATGATCGGCCGGCCAGGCCCTTTCAGCCGCCTCACCGAGGCGTCAGAGTTCACGGCCACGAGGAGCGCGTCGCCGAGCCGGCGCGCCCCCTCCAGGTAGCGCACGTGGCCCACGTGGAGGAGATCGAAACAGCCGTTGGCGAGGACGAGACGTTTTCCCGCTGCGGTGAGCCGCGCCGCGATCTCGGCCGCTTCCTCAAGGCTCACGCGGCGTGCCATCGCTCGCGAGGGCGTGGAGAAGTTCGGCGCTGGCGATCGGCGCCGTCCCCCGTTTCATGACCACGACGCCGGCCGCGACGTTGGCAAGCCAGGCCGCCTCGACGGGAGGGCTGCCCGCCGCCAGCGCGAGCGTGAAGGTGCTGATCACGGTGTCCCCGGCCCCGGTCACGTCGGCGATCTCGTCGGTCCCGTGGATCGGAAGGAAGGTGGCCGGCCCTTCCCGCTCGACAAGCGCCATCCCGCGGCTCCCCCGCGTCACGAGGAGGTACCGGCACTCCAGACGCTCCAACAGTTGACGAGCGGCCTTCTCGGCCGCGGGCTCGTCCTCGAGAGAGCTGCCCACGAGCTCCTCGACCTCGGGCTCGTTGGGCGTCGCCGCGGTGACGCCGCGGAACCGAAGCAGGTCGTAGCGGCTGTCGGCCGTCACCAGCCCGCCGTGCTGTCGGGCGACGGTCATGACCTGTTCCAGGATCGCGGGGGTCAGGAGGCCGTACCCGTAGTCGGAGAGGAGGATGGCATCGGCCGTCGCTCCCAACGTCGCCACGCGCTTGATCAGGGTTTCCTCGCTCCTGGGGTCCAGCACCGGAACCGGCTCTCGATCCACCCGCACCACTTGCTGGCGGGTGGACTGGTAGCCGCCCGCCATGATCCGGGTCTTCACCGGAGTGGTCCGTTCGCCCGTCCGGACGATTCCCTCGGTGGGAATTCCGACGGAGCGGCAGAGCCGGAGCACTTCGTCGCCCGCCGAGTCGGTGCCGAGGACTCCCACCGGGATGACGCGAGCGCCCAGGGCATGCACGTTGTGGGAGGCGTTGGCGGCCCCGCCGAGCCTCACCTCGCGGGAGAGGAAGCGCAGGATGAGGACCGGGGCCTCGCGCGAGATGCGGGACGGCTTGCCGTAGATGTACTCGTCGGCGATGAGGTCGCCGACGACCAGGACCGTCTTTCCCCCAAACCGTTCCACTGCCGCGCGGAGACGCCCGGGAGAAAACATTACCGAGGCCCTCCCTTCTGGATCCACTCCACCGCAGCAAGGAGGTCCTCGGCCACGTGGTCGGGCGGGGTCGGCCATCGCGAGCGGCGGAATTCCCACTCGCCGAGCCCGTAGCCGGTCAGGACGAGGATCGAACCCGTTCCCGCGCGTCGGCCTGCGAGGACGTCTGAGATCTTATCGCCCACCGTCCACGAGCGAGAAAGGTCCAGCCCGAGATCGGCCGCCGCGCGTCTCAGAAGACCCGGCTCGGGTTTCCGGCAATCGCAGACCGCGCGGTACGGGGGCTCGCCCAGGGTCGGGTGATGGACACAGACGTAGAGGCCGTCCAGATAGGCGCCCTCAGCTTTGAGCTGGCTCACCAGCGCCTCGTTCACCGCCTGGAGGACCTCCTCAGTGAAGTAGCCCCGGGCCACGCCGCTCTGGTTCGTCACCATCACGGCCTTGACCCCCGAACGATTGAGGCGGCGGACGGCTTCGGCACTCCGGGGAAGAAGCCGAAGCCGCTTGGGGTGATTGACGTACCCCACTTCCTCGGTCAGGGTCCCGTCACGGTCAATGAGCACTGCCGCGGCACCGGGCATCGTTGGGCAGTGTAATCCGAACGGCTCAATTTTTCAATGGAAAATCGAGTTTCAGCGTGGACCCAGAGACCGGTAGAGATCGGCGAAAAAGCGCGCCTGGGCCTCGAACGTGAACGGAATCGCCGCTGCCCGGGCGACGTCGCGCCAACTCTGGCCGCCGTCGCGAAGCGCCAGGAGCCCTTCCCTAATCGCACGCACGTCCTCCGGGTCGTCGAGAATCCAGCCGTTCTTCCCGTGGCTCACCACCTCGGAGCCTCCGGCCCGCGACGAGGCCAGCACCGGAAGGCCCGACGCCAGCGCCTCAAGGTGGACGTTGCCGAACGGTTCGTAGAGCGCGGGAAGCGCCACGGCATCGGCGGCCGCGTAATACCGTTCGATGTCGGCACGAGGCCCGAGCCACGAGACGCGCTCGGCGACGCCGAGCCGGGTAGCCCAGGCTCGATAAGGAGCCTCGTTCCCTTTGCCCACGACCACCAACCGGCTCGCGCGATCTTTCATCAGCGCGAACCCCTCGATCAACGGACCCAAACCCTTTCGCTCAAAGCCCGACCCGACGAACAGGACCACCCAGGCGTTCTGGGGGACGCCGAGCGCCTCGCGGACCTCCGCGCGATAGGGCTCGCGGTCGGCTGGGTGGAACCGTTCCTGGTCCACGCCGTTATAGATCACGCTCACCCGGGAATCGGGGAACCCGTAGAGGCGCTGGATTTCAGCTTTGCCGAGCCGGGAGATGGCGACGATGCGCCTCGTGCCCTCGGGGGAGAAGATTTTCCGCTCCAGAGAGAGCAGAGCGCGGTGGGAAGGGTTCGCCCAGAGAGCGGGACGCAGGAGCGCTCCGAGGTGCTTGGCCTTGACCTCGAGGTACGCCCGGTGACATCCCTCCCCTGCCCGGTACACGTCCTGAACGAGCGTCCGCTCGTGGCTCTGGACCACGTCGAAGCGCTCCCGCGAGACCGCGGCCTTGGCCGCCAACGCGAAAGAGACGATCCGCGCGAGAGAGGGCGCCCCGATCACGGGGAGGCGGTGGAGCCTCACGCCGGGAATCTCCTGCTGGCCCCGCGTCGAGAAGAGGTGCACCTCATGCTTCTGGCGCACCAGTGCCCCGATCAGGCCCGCCGTCGCGTTCTCGAGCCCGCCGTGAAAGACAAACGCCCGGCAGATGATCGCCAGCTTCATCGTTCGGATTTGGATCGCGCAACAACTTGCTCGATGAGCGGGAAGAGGAGCCGGCGGGCCGCAGCGAAGCTGTAGCGGGCGACGCAGCGCTCGCGGGCCTTCTGGCCTAGGACTCTGGCTTCGGCGGGATGGTCGAGAAGCCACGCCATCGCGCGGGCAAGGTCAGCCGGATCGCCGGGCTCGATGACCAAGCCGCACCCTTCCAGGATCTCGGGGATCATCGAAACCCGTGTGGAGACAACCGGGCGGGCAAGCGCCATGGCGTCGAAAATCTTGGCGGGGACTTGGCCGATGGTATCCGCCCCGAGACGCTGAGGGACCGCCACGACGTCGGCAGCGGCAACGTAGAGCGGGACCTCGGCGAACGGGATCTCGGGGACGAGCCTCACGCTGTTGCCGAGCACGGCAAGGCGGCGGGCGGCGGCGCTCTCGGGAGGGCATCCCACGACGGCGAGGATCACATCGGGCCTGGAGAGAATCCGTATCGCTTCAGCCAGGTCGTCGATGCCCTTGTGAGAGCGCGGCGTTCCGAGGAACATCACCACCCGTTCTGAGCCGACTCCGAGCCTTGCCCGTCCGGGCTCAGGGCCGAAGCGCTCAGGCCGCCACTCATCGGTGTCCCTCACATGGGGAATAAGCACCCCCCCGAATCGCGCCTGGAGAAAACGCGAGCCCGCGGTGAGGGCCTGGGCTCGGCCGGCCAATCGCTCCATCAGCCAGGTCCACGGGAGCCCGTTGGGGTTTCCTATATTAAGGAAGCGCCCCAGCCGCCCCCAAAAGCCTGAGCGATAGAAAAACCCGACCTCCCAGTCATCGATATCGAGGAGGAGCGGGCGCCGCCTCGCCATGCGAGCCCAGAGCCCGACGCCGTAGCTCGTGGTTCTGGGCTTGGAGGCGTAGAGGAGGTCGCCGTCGGCCAGCCTGGCGAGCACCGGAAACATCCGAAGAAATCCGGGGTATCTCGAGCCGGCAACCGTCCGGTACTTTACCGTGCCGTCGCTCACGGGAGCCCAAATCTCTCCGTCGAAGCACGGCCCCACCACCTCGACGTCGTACTCCGAGCGGAGGAGACGCGCGAGAAGGTCGGCGCGACCTGCGGCGTTGTCAGAGCAGTCAAAGCAGAGAACCGAGATTTTCACGAGGCCTGCCGGGCCAGCAACCCGGCGTAAAGATCGGCAAGACGGGCGGCGACGCATGCCCCGGAGTAGCGCTCCACCACGAGTCGCCGGCCGGCGACGCCGAGGGCGGTTCGGAGCCCGGGATCCGCGACGAGGCGCCGGATCGCCTCAGCCAGAAGCCCCGGGTCACCTGGCGGAACCAAGAGCGCATCGCGGCCGTCGCCGAGAACCTCGGGCACGACACCGACCCGGCTCGCCACCAGAGGCCGTCCAAGAGCGAGGCACTCGAACACCACGCGGCCCATCCCGTCGGACTCGAGCGGGACGTAGAGCGCGATGTCCAGCGCCGACATGGCCGCCGGGAGATCGCGGACGAACCCGACGAGCTTCACCTGCCCGTCAAGGCTCGCCCGCCGGATGTTCTCCCTGATCCGCTCCTCCATACTTCCCCTCCCGATAAAGAGCAGGTGTGGGTGAATGCCGTCCTGTGCCAGGCGCGCGGCCGCCTCGACGACGACCGTATGCCCCTTCATCACGCGGAGCCCGCTCACCAGCCCTACGAGCAGCGCGTCGTCGGGAATCCCTAACGCGGCGCGGGCGGCGCTCCCATCCAGACGAGGATGAAATTGTTCCACGTCCACGCCTCCCGGGAGGGTGATGACCTTCTCCGCGGGCAAGAGCCCAGAGGCCACGTACTGGCGCCTGATCGCCTCCGTCACCGTCACCACGAGGTCCGTCGCGGTGCGGTAGAGCCAACGGTTGGCCGCATGCGGCCTCACGGCCTGCACGATGTGACGGGTGCGAATCAGCGGGCGCGGCCTCTTGGAGAGGCGGTTGGCCAGCGCGGCGAGCCAGTGTTCCTTGCCGCGGTGAACGTGGAGGACGTCAACCTGCGGCAGCCAGTCGCCAAGCCGCCTCAGGTCGGACAGGTCGTCGTGCGGCCTCAAGCCGCTGCGCAGGCCGAGAGTCTCGATGCGCGTCGCCCCCAGCTCCCGGGCCCGACTGATGACGCGCGCCTCGGTGCCCGCCCGACAGCAGAGGGTGACCTCGTGGCCCGCCCGCTCCATCTCGACGGCGACGCGGGCGGCCCAGTAGGCGTCGGAGCTCCACCCGCGGCAGCTCATCAGGTGAAGCACCCTCATGCTTACTCGGAGGGGGGCTAACGCCCCCCTTCCGATGCCTCCCCCCAGGGTTGCGCGGGCGAAGCCCGCGCTCGAAGGATCGTCTGGTAAATCTGCTCGACTTGCTGCACGTGGCGCTCCGGGTTGAACTCGACCTCGGCCCGACGGCGCCCTTCCTTCCCCATGCGGCGCGCCCGTGCCTGATCGCCCAGGATTTCAAAAAGGGCCCGCGCAACCGCCTCCGAATGATCCTCGGCTAGGAGAAGCCCCGTCTCCCCGTCCACGACCGTCTCGGGCAACGCGCCCACGCGCCGCGCCACCACCGGCTTCCCCGCGGCCATCGCCTCCAGAGCCGCGCGGCACGATTCGTCTGAACCCGCTCCCATCAACGCGAAGCAATCCATCGCCGCCAGCACCTGGGGAAGATCGTGGTCGCGGTAGCCGGTGAAGATGATCTGCCCGGAAAGGCCGAGGCCGGAGACGAGGGCTTGAAGCTTCGGCAGCATCTCGCCCTTGCCGACCAGGAGTAACCTGGCTTCCGGGATCTGCTCCAAAAACCGGGCGAAGCCCCGGATCAGGAGCTCGTGGCCTCGGTTGGGCGCCAGCCGCGCCACCGACCCGACCACCGGCCCCGGGCCGAGGCCGAATTCGCGGCGGACCGCCAGGCCGTCGGCATCGGGCGTGAACCGACGGGGATCCACGACGCCGCCGATCGTCCAGAGCCGCTCCGCCGGGATCCCCGCCTCCCGGCAGCGCTCCCGGATTTGGCAGCTAACGGCGATGGCGCCGTCCGTCCGCCGGTAAAGGAACGGCGCGGGCCATCTCCGCCTCACAGCGCGAGCAGTATGAAAGGTGCGGATCACCGTCGCAGAGCCCCGCGCCGCCATCGCCAGCCAGTGATCGTGGGAGTGGTGGGCGTGGATCAGGTCGGGGCGCTGGTCCCTGACGAGCCGTCGGAGGCGGACGACATCCCTCAGGAGGGCCACTGGGGCCAGACGCACGGAAAGGGAGAGCCCCGGAACGAGACGGATCCCGGCCTCCAGAGCCTTGGCCTCGAAGCGATCCCCGGGAGTCACTCCGAGCAGGACGCGGTGCCCGCGTTCCTCGAGCCCCTTCGCGAGACGGATGATCGGGTCGGCGCTCCCGGTCCACCAGCGGTTTGCCGCCAGGTGGAGAATCGTGAGCGGCGTCATCGCCCGGTGAGCTCCGCGTACACGCGGGTCGTCTGGGCCATCATCTGTTCGATCGTGTACCGCTCACGCACCAGGGCTTGGCCGGCCTGGGCCAGCTGCCGCGCGTAGGCGCGATCCCGGAGCAAGGACAGGATGGCGTGCGCAAGGGCATGGGGATCGGCGGGAGGGACGAGGCGCCCGGTCTCCCCGTCGCGAATAATCTCGGGGATCCCTCCGGTGGCGGTCGCGACCACCGGCGTCCCCACCGCCAGCGCCTGGGGAATCACCTGGGAGGTGGCTTCCGATCTGACGGATGGGAGCACGAGGACGTCGAGCGCGGCCATCACCTCGGGGATGTCGGTCCGGAACCCGGTCATGATCACCGCCTGCTCAAGCCCCATCTCGCGGACACGGCGCTTGACGTCCTCGTAGCCGATCCCGTCACCGACGATCAAGAAGCGCGTCTCGGGCAGCGCCTGGAGAATCTCTCGGGCCGCCTCCAGGAAAAAGCGGTGCCCCTTGGACCCGCGAACCATCGCGACAAGACCCGCCACAGGGCCGGTGAGGCCCAGTTCTTTGCGTACGGCTCCGCCTGACACGCCGGGATGAAACCGGGTGGTGTCCACCCCCGCCGGGATGGACACGATGCGCTCGGCCTTGACCCCGGCCGCGCGGACGACGTCCCTGATCGCGTCCCCGCTCGTGATGACGCGATCCGCGAGGCGATAGACGAGCGCCCGGCGGCGGGGAATCGGGATCGACACGTGGCGACTCCTCACGACCGGCAGGCCGAGCGTTTTGGCGGCAAGCGTGGCGGCCCAACTATCAATCGAACTGTGGGTGTGAACCAGGGCGACCTCGCGCTCCTTCGCGAGCCGCCTGAGCGCGGCGATCGCCCGGAGATCCACCGGGCCCCGCATCTTCACCGCCACGAATGGGAGCCCGGCGGCCCGCGCTGCGACCAGGAGCCGGCTCTCAGGCTGGCAGGCCACGAGAGCGTCCCAGCCATGGGCCAGAAGCCAGCGCGTCTCGGTCATGATCCGGATCTCCTGGCCCCCCAGGCCAAGCGAGGACTCCGCGTGCAGGATGACGGTGCTCATGGAATGTCTTGGCCGAGCCTCGGGCGCGGAGGCGCCCCGAGGCCAGAGGAGACGCCTCCAAGCCGGCTCTCGACGGCCTGAAGGACCTCCTCCACGCCGATGGACCGCATACAGGGATGCTCGATGGGACACTCGGGAAGAAAACAGGGAGCACAGGGTGGCGGCTTCCAGATGACAGAGGTGTCTGGGCCCCGAGGCGCCGTGAGTGCGGGATCGGTCGGCCCGAAGAGCGCCACCACGGGGATGCCCACGGCGGCGGCCAGATGCGCGACCCCCGTATCCATGCCGACAAGGATGTCCAAGCGAGCCAGGAGACATGGGAGGAGTTCAGGGGCATCCTTGCCGACCAGCGAGATCAGTTCCCCACCCGCCTCCGCGACCACCGCATTCGCGATGGATGTGTCCGACGGCGCTCCCAAAAGCACGGGGACGAGGCCCCGGCGGCCTAATTCGCGAGCGAGGGCCGCGAGGCGGTCGGGGGGCCAGAGCTTCGATGGCCCGAAGGCGGCCCCGAGGTGAATGCCGACCCGGAGACCGGAACGCGCGGCGCTTGAGGAGAGCAGCGCCTCGACGCGCTCCTCGGTCGTGCCGCGCTGAAAGATCCACCTCGGCCGGTCTGGGGCGGGCTCGAGGCCGAACGGCCGGAGCAGCCCCAGGTACTCGTCCACCTGGTGGCGGCGCGGCTGAGGCTGCGGCAGCGGATGCGAGAGGAGGCCCCGCCGACCGTCGGCGGCGTAGCCGATGATCCAGCGCGCGCCCCAGAGCCAGGCGGCCAGCACGGACTCGATGGAATTGGGCAGGAGCAGCGCCGTCTCGGCTCGAAGCCGCCGGAGGTCGCGGACGGCCCCAAGCCGCTTTCGCCACCCCCTCGGGTAGGCCACGAAGCGATCAGCAAGCCCCTGATCGAAGAGGAGAGGCGCCCACGGCCCGACGAGCGTGATCTGGCATTCGGGGAGACCGGCCCGAAGCGCCCGGAGCGCCGGCAACGCCATGACCGTGTCGCCGAGCCAGTTGGGAAGCCTGACGAGAAGGTGGCGGGTGTCGAGCTCCGGCGGCGCGTTCAACGGTGAAGAACCTCTTCAAGGGCCTGGCGCCAGCGCGCCTGTCCCTCGGTGATCGTCAAGCGAACCGACAGGACCCAGATCGGCAGCGTGCGGAGCGCCGCCGCCGAGAGCCGCACATAATCTTTCTCTGTCGTGATGAGACCCTCCGCTCCCGACTTCCGAGCCCGCTCGGCGACCCTGGCCAGATCCTCGGCCCGGTACCAGTGGTGGTCCGGGAACTCGACGAGGCCCGTGAGCGAAGCCCCCAATCGCTCCAGGGTCCGGCGAAAGCTCTCCGGTCGCGCGATCCCGGCAAAGGCCAAGAGCCGGCGCCCCCTGAGCGCGTCGGGCGCGTGAGCCGGAGCATACGGCGTCGGGTCCGTCACCTCAAAGCATTCTACCGGGTGATACTCGGCCACGACAATCGGGGCCCGCGGGTTGTGGCGCCGGAGCGTCTCGGCCACGGCCGCAAGCTCGCCGCTCTCCGCGTTGGTCACCATCAATAAGTGCGCCCGCCCGAGTGCGTGGAGCGGCTCCCTGAGCGGCCCCCGGGGGAAGAGATGCCCGTTCCCCCAGGGGGACTGCCCGGCGACCAGAACAATCTCCAGGTCCTTCTCAAGGGTTCGGTGCTGCAAGGCATCGTCCAGCACGAGCGCTTGGACTGGGAAGCTCTCCAGACAGCGCCGTCCCGCCTCATACCGGTTTTCTCCCACGACAACCGGGACGTCGCGGAGCCGGCGGGCCAGGAGGAACGGCTCGTCTCCCGCCTCCTCAGGCGGCATCCTGAGGCCCTTCCCATCAGCCACCACCTGAACGCCGGAGGACCGCCGCCCGTAGCCGCGGCTCACCACGGCCGGGTGCACGCCCAATTCCCGGAGGGTACAGACAGCGAGCTCGACGGCCGGAGTCTTTCCCGTCCCGCCAAGCGTCACGTTACCGATCGAGATGACAGGGCAAGGAAGCCGCCGGCTCGTGAGGACTCCCCACTGGTAGAGGCGGTCCCGGGCCTCCAGGAGCCCCCGATAACCCGCCGTCGCGGCCGAAAGCCCGAGGGCCATCAGCGGGGGCATCTCCTGCTCCCACGCCCGGCGGACCGGCCGCGCGGAGGGGAAACCGAGCTTCACTCGGCACCCGAGCCAGCGGCAAAGGCGGCCGGCGAGAGAAAGCGCTCGATCAGCTCCAGCGTATGGCGCAGGGCCCCCTGGCGGCCCGCCACCGCCTCGAAGGCGGCCTCTCCCATGCTGGCCCTGAGCCCGGGATCGCGGAGCAGCTGATCCAGGATGTTCGCAAGGTCTCGGCCGTCCCTCACAACGCGCGCGGCCCCGGCCTTCATCAAGAGCTCGGTCCCGTCTCTGAAATTCGTGGTGTGCGGGCCGAACACGACGGGCTTTCGCCTCAGAGCCGGCTCCAGCATGTTGTGGCCCCCGGCCGGCACGAGGCTCCCTCCCACGAAGACGACCTCGGCCAGTTGATAGAGCTGGGCCAGCTCGCCCACGGTGTCGAGTACGATGATGGCGTTCCGGTTGCGATCCCTGGGAAGGGCGGTTCGTCGCACGGATGCGTGACCGCGCGCTCGGATCAGGCGCTCGACTTCCGGAACCCGCTCCGGATGGCGGGGCGCGATCACCAGAACCAGCGAGGGGTGCCGACGCTTCAGGCCGTCGAAGCCCTCCAGGAGCAACTCCTCCTCCCCGCGGTGCGTACTCCCGGCGACCCAGACCAGCTCCTCGCCGGTCAGGCCCAGGAGGCGCCGCCACAGGGCGTCGCCCCCCGCCTCGCTGGGCGGGACGTCGGTTTTCAAGTTGCCGGTGACGATCACCCGCTCGGGCGGGGCGCCGAGGGAAATGATCCGCCGGGCGTCTTCCGCCGACTGCATGCCGAACACCGTGATCCCGTCGAGGATCCGGTGCATGAAGGGACGCACGAGCCGGTAGCGTCTGAATGAGCGATCGGAGATCCGGCCGTTGGCGATCATCGCGGGGACGCCACGGGCGCGAAGCGCCCGGAGGAAGTTGGGCCAGAGCTCGGTTTCCATGGCGATGAAGAACCGGGGCCTGACGCCGGCCAGGACGCGGTGCACAGGGCCGGGGAAATCGAGCGGGAAGTAGAAATGAGTCACCTCAGGGCCGAGCCGTTCTCTGGCGACCTTGGCGCCGGTCGGCGTCACCGTGCTGACAACCGGGTGGAGGTAAGGCCACCGGCGGCGCAACGCGTCGATCAGGGGGAGGGCCGCCATGACTTCCCCGACCGAAACCGCGTGGATCCAGCAGCGGGGCTCCGGCGGAAGTCGCGGAGACCGGTACCCGAGCCGCTGGAGCAGGCCCGTCGCGTCCCGCTCGCTCAGGAGGCGCCGGAGGACGAACACCGGCGCGTAGGCAAGGACGACTGCGAGCAAGAGGCAGGTGTAGAGGACGTACACGCTATCCCCCTCGAACGAATTCGTCGGCGCGCCAGGTCAACTGGGTCAGCGCGGCCTCGAGCTCCTTCCTCAGCGCTTCCTGGCCAGGACGATCCGCATCCGCCGGCACCCAGAGTGGCGCCCCAAAGCACACGACGGAACGGGCGAAGGGCATGGGGATGAGGAACTCATCCCAGCTCCGAAGGCGCCAGCCCGGATGGGCGCCGAACGCGAGCGGGATAATTGGCGCCCCTGTCAGCCGCGCGAGCGCGATCACGCCCCGCTGGACGACCCCGCGCGGCCCGAGAGGGCCGTCCGGAATGACCGCCACTTCCCGCCCCTGGCGGAGAAGCCGGGCGAGCTTTCTCAACGCCTCAGACCCGCCGCGCGACGTGGAGCCCCGTACCGTTCGGAATCCGAACCGCCGGGCGAACCTGGCCACCAGCTCTCCGTCGCGAGACCGGCTCGCCATCACGTGGACGGTGCGCCTTCGGCCATAGAGGGCGGGAATCATCAAGACGCGACCGTGCCAGATCGCGTAGATCACCGGCCCGCCGCGCTCCCAGACGGTACGGGCGTGTTCCTCATCCACGATCCGAAGTCTCAAGGTGAGCGCCAAGAGCCGGACCACCCAGTGGGCGAGCGGGGGAGCGAACCCGAGAAGTACCCGATCCGAGAGCGTCATCGCCCCGTCGCGCTCAGCGGTGCGGCGATCGTCAATCCCGCGACCTCCAGGACGCTCCGGGCCGCCCGTTCGCCGACGCCAGCGGTGCCGAGTTTCCCCCGGACCTCCGCGAACGCCGCGCGCTGGGCTCCGAGGGCTTCCGGCGAGCCCAGGAGCCGGAGCGCCTCTCCGGCCATGCGCCCCCCGGTGGCTTCATCCTGGAGGAGCTCGGGGACCACGGCCCGCCCCGCCACGATATTGGCCAGGCTGATCCACGGGGTTCTGAGGAGCAGACGTCCCACCAGGCGGGACACGCGCGACACCCGGTAGCAGACCACCATCGGTGTCCCGATCAACGCCGCCTCGAGCGTCGCGGTCCCGGAGGCCACGACAAGCAGGTCCGAGGCCGCCATAACCTCGTAGGCCCTCCCCGCCGCGAGCGGGACCGGGACCGGTGCAACGGCCAGCAGGGAGTTCACGAGAGCCCGGTCCACAGTCGGCGCGGGGGCGAGAACGAACTGAACATCCGGCCGGGCGCCACGGATGAGGGCCGCCGCCCTGAGCATCTCGGGGAGCAGTCGTTCTACCTCCTCGCGACGGCTTCCGGGAAGGAGCCCGACCAGCGTGGCCTCGGCGGGAACGCCAAGGCTGCGCCGCGACTCGCCCCGAGCCGGGGGCGAGGCCAGCCCGTCCAGGAGAGGGTGCCCGACGAACTTGACGCGTGCGCCCGCCGATTCGTAGAGCGGGACCTCAAACGGGAAGACGACGAGCACGCAGCTGGCGATCCTGGCAATGACCCGCACGCGCCCCGGCCGCCACGCCCAGACCTGAGGCGGGATGAAGTAAATGACGGGAATCCCCAAGTGCTCCGCTTGCCGCGCCACCCTCAAGTTGAATTCGGGGAAGTCGATGAGGACCACCGCCCGGGGTGGTGCTTCCTTGAGCCGACTGATGAGCTGACGATACGTCCGGTACAACGCCGGCAGCCGCCGGACGGCTTCGCTGCCCCCGACCACCGCCAGCCGCGTCACGTCGAAGAGGAGGCCGACCCCGGCCTCGGCCATCCGCGACCCGCCCATCCCTGTGAGCGAAACGGAGGGAGCGAGGCGCCGCAGCTGACGCGCGAGGGTCGCCCCGTGAAGATCCCCGGACGCCTCCCCGGCCACCAGCATGATGCTCGACATCGCTGCCGCCCTCACTGTGCCGCATCCGCGCCGAGGCTCACGACGGCGATTTCGTGGCGGGCGGCCATGTCCAGCACCCTCTCCCGATCGAGGACCATGACCTTCCCGCCCTCGACGGCAAGCACGCCGGCTTCGCCCTCCGCCAGAGCCTCGAGGGTCGCGGGACCGACGGCAGGAACGTCGAACCGGTAATCCTGCTGAGGCGCCACGGCCTTGACGACGACGGCACCCGGACCCGCCAGCCGGCACCCCCGCGAAATGGTTTCGTTGGTCCCCTCGATCCCCTCCACAGCCACGACGATCCCCTGTTTGACCACCACGGTCTGCCCCACCCCGAGCCCGGCGCACTGCTTCGCGAGGCGGAGCCCCAGCCTGATGTCCCGCCACTCCGCCTCCGAGGGGGCCTTCGAGGTGAGCAAGCCCGGCGGGACGAGGAGCGAACCAAGGAAAAGGCGCTGGTCGAGCACCTCGATCCCAAGGCCCGCAAGCGCGCCGACGATGGCCTCGCCAAGAGCGCCGTCGGACAGCCCCCCCGCCGCCCTCAAGAGTTCCCGCCCCGACGCATCGGCCACCGCGGCCCCTTCGAGGAGCTCCCGCTTGCCCATCTTCCCCACGAAGACCACCGCCGACACCTGCTCTCGCCTGAGTCCATCGAGGAGGAGGCTGAGGTCGGGCAGACGGCTCGGGATCAGGCGATCAACGACCGGAGCGAGGGCGGGGGCTTCCCCGAAGGCGAACGCCACCACGCGCCACCCCTGGCGCCGGGCTTCGGAGGCGACGTGGGCCGGGAGGGTGCCGGCCCCGCACATCAGGCCGAGCGCACGCTCCACGGAAGATCCTCCGGCCAGGCCGTTTCCCCCCGGCCCTCGCGGATCATCCGCTCGATCTCCAGCGCCACGGCCAGCGATCGGAGGTCCTCCCCCTCGGCGAGCTCCACCAGCCCACCCGCCCGCGCCTCGCGCGCCGCTTGGATCAGGTGAAGGATCTCCAGCTTCAGAGGGTTGTCCTTGTGGACGAAGAGGTGCTCGACAAAGGCGGCCTGCCGGTACCGGATGGACTCGCGGTTCAGGGTGTACTCCTGGGCGGCCCGCCGGTGGATCTGGATGTCCTGGTCCGTGTAGTCCAGCGTGATGTACGCGTCGGGCTGGGTGATGTGGAGCGTGCGAATCTTCTGCTCGGTGGACCGGCTGGCGGTGATGTTGGCGAGCGTGCCGGTGTCGAAGACGATCTGCACGTTGGCGACGTCCGGCAGGTTCGACTGAACGGACCGCCCCACCGCGTTGATGCGCCGGGGCTCACCGTTCACCAGCCCCAGGACGATGTCAATGTCATGAATCATCAGATCCATGACCACCGTGTCGTTCTGAACCCGCGGAACGAAGGGGCCGAGTCGCCGGGACTCGATCAGGATCGGGCGCTCCACGATCTTCTTGAGCTCCTGGACGGCGCCGTTGAAGCGCTCGACGTGCCCCACGTGCAGCACGGCCTGCCGCTGGCGGGCCAGGCGGAAGAGCTCCTTCGCCTCCTCCAGCGTCGGGGTCATGGGCTTCTCCACCAGCACATGGATCCCCGCTTCGAGAAGGTCGCGCGTCACGGCGAAGTGCTGGTCCGTGGGGACCGCCACGCTCGCCACGTCCACCTTGCCGATCAGCGCGTGATGATCGGCGAACGCCTGGGTGCCGTACTGGCCGGCCAGCCGCTGGGCCCTGTCGACATCGGTATCGACGATCCCCACGAGGTCCACGTCCCAGAGCTCGGCGAACACCAGGATGTGATACTGGCCCATGTGGCCGGCGCCGACGACCCCCGCCCGGATGCGACGATCAGACCCCGCCATCAGACCACCCGCTCACCCTCGGCATCCGACGCGACGCCTGCGCCAGCGGCAGGCTCGCCCCGGGGCGGGCCGCAGATACCCCGCCGGGAGGAAGCTATAAAATCCACGAGCCGCACAATTGGCTCACTGGCCGGCAGCTCACGGCGAATACGCTCGAGGGCGCCCCGCGGACTCAAACCGCTCCGGTAGAGCAGGCGATAGGCGTCCTGAAGCGCCCGCCGATCGGCCGCCGGCATCCCGGCCCGCCGCAACCCGACGATGTTGACGCCGCGAACCGTCGCCGGCAGGCCGTCGGCCAGCATGTACGGCGGCACGTCCGCCGTTACCTTCCCGCAGCCGCCGATGTAAGCATAGGCGCCCACGCGCGTGAATGGAACCACCCCGGTGAGCCCCCCGATGGTGGCCCGCTCACCGATCTCGCAGTGACCGGTGATGCCGGCATAGTTGATCACGATGACGCCATCACCCAGGCGGCAGTCGTGGGCGACGTGGCTCATCGCCAGCAGGAGGCAGTCCGCGCCAATCTCGGTCCAGCCCTCGGGCTGCGTGGCGCGGTGAATCGTCACGTACTCGCGGATGACCGTCCCGGCGCCGATCCTCACGCCCGACGGTGTGCCTGCCTTGAATTTGAGGTCCTGCGGCGGCCCGCCGAGCACCGCCCCGTGCCCGATCTTCACTCGCGGCCCGATGTCCAGACGCCCTTCGAGCACGACGTGATGGCCGATCTCGACATCCGCGCCCATCATCACCTCGGGCCCGACGATGGAGAAGGCTCCGATCCGAACCCCGGGGCCGAGCCGGGCCCGCGGATCCACGATGGCCGTGGAGTCGATGATTTCAGGCACCGCCATCGTCGCCTGCCCCCCCTGCCTTCCCCAGCCGCGCTTCCAATCGTTCGAGGCGCCGCTCGATCGCGCGCAATCGGCGGACGAGCTCCGGCAGCTCGGCCTCGGCGAGCCAGATCCGCCGGGCCTCCCTCATCGGACGCCCCCACGTCCCGAACAACTTCTCGCCGGCCGCCACGTCCTGCGACACCCCCGTCTGCGCGCCCAGGACGGCGCCATCGCCGATCGTGACGTGGTCGGCCACGCCGACCTGGCCGCCGAGCACCACTCCCCGACCCACCCGGGAGGAACCGGCGATGCCAACCTGGGCGGCAAGGATGGAGTGTTCCCCGATTTCCACGTTATGCGCGATCTGGACGAGATTATCAATTTTTGTTCCGCGGTGAACGACGGTGTCCCCGAGGGTGGCCCGATCAATCGTCGTGTTCGCGCCGATCTCCACGTCGTCTTCAATGATCAAGCCGCCGACCTGGGGGATCTTCTGGTGGACGCTCCCGTCAAAGACGAACCCGAACCCATCCGCGCCGAGCACGGCACCGGCGTGGACGATCACCCGCCGGCCGATGCGGACCCCGTCACGTACCACGACGTGGGGATAGAGCGTAGAGTCCTCGCCGATCTCCGCGCCCTCGCCGACGTACACCAGCGGAAAGATGCGCGCGCGGGCTCCCACCACCGCACGAGGCTGGATCACGGCGAACGCCCCGACGGAGGCGTCCGGGTGGACCTGGCTCTCGGGAGCCACCAGCGCTGAGGGGTGGACGCCCGGGGACAGCGGCGGAGCCGGGTGGAACAGTTTGAGGAGCGAGATCAACGCGGTCTGGGGAGACGGCGTTCTCAACAGCGGGCCGCTTAGATCCTGCACGTCCGCGGGGACGAGCAGAGCCCCAGCGCGCGAGGATTTGGCGAGCGGCAGGTACCTCCGGTTGGTGACGAACGAGATCTGATCGGGGCCCGCCCTGTCCAGCGAGGCGACGCCGGTGATCACACGCTGGGCATCCCCTTCCAGGACCGCGCCCAGTGCCTGGGCAAGCTGCCCGAGCGTGTAGCATCGCCCCGCGTCCGCCATCGGCCCTATCGCTTTCCTTTGCCCGCTTCTTGATCGTAGGCCTTGATGATTTCGTCCGTCAGGTCCGCCTCCGGAGCGCCGTAGAGGATCCCCCCGCCTCGCTTCTCGACGATCATGAGGAATCCTCGCTGCTTGCCCACCCGTTCGACGACCCCGGAAATATCCACGAGGACCTTCTGGAGAAGCCCTTGTTCCTTTCGCTCAAGCTCGATCCGGTAATCGTCCACCAAGCGGCGCAGATCGCGAATCTTCCGCTCGAGCGTCTCCTGCTTTTCGCTTCGGGCGCCGGCGCTCAGGAGCGCACCCTTCTTCTCCAACTCGTCACGGAGCTTCTCAACGTCCGCTTTCTTGACGTCAATGTCCTTCTGCATCTTCGCCTTGTCCTTTTCGAGCTCCTCCCGGGCCGCCACGCCCGCCGAGGAGCGGGCGAGGATCCGTTGCACGTCGATGTACGCGACCCGCGCCGCGCCCTGGGCCCGAGCTCCTGGAACCAGGTACAGCAATCCCCAAGCGACGATGACGAGGAGGAGGAGCGTCGAAACCAGGGCGATGCGTTTCGTCATGCGTGCTCTCCCTTCCTAAAACGGCGAGCCGACGGAGAAGTGGAAGTTATCCGATCTCTCCCCCTTCCGTCGATCCAGCTTGAAGCCCCAGTCCAGCCGGATCGGCCCGAACGGCGATTGCCAGCGGACGCCCGCGCCCGCGCCGTGCCGCAGATCCGTCAGGTCGAACTCCTTGGTGAAGCCGTAGACGTTCCCCACATCGTAGAAAACGGCGAACCGGATCCCGTAGAAGAGCGGGATGAGGTACTCGATGTTCAGGAGCACCTCGGAGGTCCCGCCGATTCGGGCCCCGCTGTCATCCTCCGGAGAGACCTGCCGCAATTTGAAAGACCGGATGGAATCGGGACCGCCCAAGTAGAAGCGCTCGAAGAGGGGCAGGTCCTTGTCGCCGAAGCCGAAGCCGTAGCCTGCCTCCAGCCGCCCCGCGAGAACGGTCCCCCAGACAACGGGGTGGAAGTAGCGCACCTCGCCGACCGTCTTCATGAACTTGCTGTCTCCGCCCAACCCTGCCACGTCGAGGGTCAGGCTGGCGCGGCTGCCTTTGGTGGGGACAAAAACATTATCGCGGGTGTCCCGGCTCACGGCCCCCTCCACGAGCGACGTCACCTTAGTTCCCTTCTCCCGCTGCAGCGCATCCGAGGCGGTGTCGGAAATGTCTGAGACCCTGTCCTGCGAGAGCCGGTACTGGAGGTTCCAGCGCGAGAACTCCAAAAACGGGTGGCTCAACCGGACGTCCCCGCCGAGGCTGTCCACGGTGTAATCGATGAAGACCCTGCGGTTGTCGAAGACATCGAACCCGGCAGCGAGGGGCCGGTCAAACAGCCACGGCTCCGTGAACCCGATGGTGCCCTGCTGGGTCTTTGCCCCGCCTCGGATCCTCAGAAACAGCTCCCAGCCCTTGCCCAGGAAGTTCTGCTGGGAGAGATCGAGGGTGCCCAGGAAGCCATCCGTCGAGCTGAATCCACCGCCGAGGCTGAAGAGACCGGTGGCGCGCTCTTTGACCTCGACGTTGACGATAATCTTATTCTTGGACGACCCCGGAGCCGTGGTGGTGTCCACCGATTCAAAGAAGCCGAGATTCACGAGCTTCTGCTTGGCCCGGTCGAGCTTCTGGCTCGTGAAGAGGTCGCCCTCGGCCATGGGGAACTCCCGCCTGAGAATCTTTTCATCGCTCCGGACGTTTCCGGAGATGTTGATCCGCTCCACGAAAACCTCCGGGCCTTCGCTGATCTCCAGGGTGAGGTTCACCTTTCGTGCCGCGTTGTCCTGCTGGATATGCGGATTGACCTCGGCCGAAGCCCGCCCGATCGTGCTGTAGAGGCGGGTGATATTGTCCAGGGTCTTGCGGACCTTCGCCCGCGAGAACACGTCGCCGGGCTTGAGAAGGAGCTGCCGCCGGACCTCCTCGACCGGGAGCACGTGGGTGCCGGTGACGTCCACGCTTCCAACCCTGAACTGGGGCCCCTCGACCACCTTGATCCTGATCGTCACCCGCGCCCGGGCCCGGTCCACCTCCATCTCTTGGGACTCCACGCGGGCCTGGATGTACCCGTGATCGTTATAGAGCTGGATGATGAGATCCACGTCTCTATCCAGGAACTGGCGCTGGACCACTCCCCGCAGGATGAAGTACTGCCGCTCCTGCGTTTGCATGACCTTCTTGACCTCTTTTTCGGAGAGACCTTGGGCGCCCTCGATGACGATCCGGTCAATGGTGATCCGACGGCCCTCGGCAATCCGGAATACCAGCCTCACATCCCCGTCCGGCAGCTTTTCGGCATCGGGCGTGATCTGGACCTCGAAGTACCCTTGCTCCTCGTAGTAGTCTTTCACCTTTTCCAGCGTCTTCTGCACCTCGACCGGGTTATAGAGCGAACCGAGGCGAAGGTCCACCTTTTCCTGGAGGGTTTTCGCATCAACACGCTTGTTGCCTTCGAACTCGATGTCCCGGATGAATGGCCGCTCCACAACGACAAAGGTCACCTTGACGCCGCCCTCAAAGTCGTCCACCTTCAGCCGGACATCGTCGAAGAAGCCGAGGCCGAAGATCGATCGGATGTCCTCAGCCAACTGCGCCGGCCGAAACACGGAGCCGAGGGTGGTCTGAACCTTGCCGAGGATCACCGCCTCCTGCACGCGGCGGTTCCCCTCCACCGCGATGTCCTTGACGATAATGGGCGGCTGCTCCTGCCCCGACGCCCCGGATGGGAGAACGATCAGGAGGACAAAAAAAATGGAGAGAAACAACCTCCCCACTCCGTTCATAGGCAGAGGCGCGTGCGTCTCCGTCAGGTTGGAAAACGGTAGGTAGGTCCCCGGTTTAGTGTTCAGCCAGCTCCAGGGGCGGCTCCGCCGGCTCCCGTTCGCGGAAGACGAAGGATTCCCCTTCACTGTCAACCTCGATCCGCGTCCCGTCCGAGAACTGCCCCCGCACAATGGCTTCGGCCAGGGGGTCCTCGATGTGCTTCTGAATGGTGCGCCTGAGCTGGCGCGCGCCGTAGGTCGCATCGTACCCCTTCTGGACCAGCAATTCCTGCGCGCCCGGCGTCAAAAAGATCTGGATCCCCTTCTCGGCGAGCTGCTTATCGATCCGGTCGATCATGAGCCGAATGATGCCCTTGATGTGATCCACAGAGAGGGGGTGGAACACGACGATGTCGTCAATGCGGTTGAGAAACTCGGGACGGAACGCGCGCTTGAGCTCCTCCATCACCCGCCCCTTCATCCGCTCGTACGATTCGCCCTCAGACTCCTGAAGGAACCCCGGCTGCGTGCGCTTGCCGATCAGTTGGGTCCCCAGATTGGAGGTCATGATGAGGATGGTGTTCTTGAAATCCACCACGTGGCCGAGCGAGTCGCTGAGCCGCCCGTCATCGAGCACCTGGAGCAGCATGTTGTACACATCCGGGTGAGCTTTCTCAATCTCGTCGAACAGCACGACGGAGTACGGCCGCCGCCTCACCTTCTCGGTCAGCACCCCTCCTTCCTCATAGCCCACGTATCCGGGCGGGGCGCCCAAGAGCCGTGACACGGAAAACTTCTCCATGTACTCCGACATATCAATCCGGATGAGGGCGTTCTCGTCGCCGAACAGGAACTCCGCCAAGGCCCGCGCAAGTTCCGTCTTCCCGACACCGGTGGGACCCAGGAAGATGAAGGACCCGACGGGACGCTTGACGTCCTTCAGCCCGGCGCGGGAGCGCCGAATCGCTCGGGCGACAGCCCTGAGGGCGTCATCCTGGCCGATGATGCGACCGTGGAGCGCCTCCTCCATCCGCGCCAGCTTTGCCGACTCCTTCTCCTCGAGCTTGGAAAGCGGGATGCCCGTCCAGCGCGAGACGATGAACTCGATGTCCTCTTCCCCCACGCTGGCCTGGGCCTTCCCCTTCCGCTTCTCCCACTCACGCTTGAGCTCGTCGCCGCGGCTCCTCAGGTGCTTTTCCTTCTCCCTGAGGGAAGCCGCCTTTTCGAACTCCTGAGCCTCCAGGTACATGTCCTTTTCCCGCACGACCCGCTCGATCTCCTTCTCCAGCTCCTTGATCTCGGGCGGCGGGGTCAGCGCCATCAGCCGGGTCCGCGAGGAGGCCTCGTCGATGACGTCAATGGCCTTGTCCGGCAGTTGCCGCTCGGTGATGTACCGGTCCGCCAACTTCACGGCGGCGTCGATCGCCTCGTCGGTGATCTTGACCCGGTGGTGGGCCTCGTACTTGTGGCGCAGCCCCCGGATGATCTCGATGGCCTCGGTCACCGAGGGGGCGCGGACGATGATGGGCTGGAACCGCCGCTCGAGCGCGCCGTCCTTCTCGATGTATTTCCGGTACTCATCGAGGGTCGTGGCACCGATGGTTTGAATTTCACCCCGGCTGAGAGCGGGCTTGAGCATGTTGGAAGCGTCGATCGCGCCCTCGGCCGCGCCCGCCCCGATCAGCGTGTGCAGTTCGTCCAGGAAGAGGATCACGTTCTCGGACTGGCGGATCTCCTTCATCACCGCCTTGAGGCGCTCCTCGAACTGGCCCCGATACTTGGTGCCGGCGACCAGCGCCCCCAGGTCGAGCTGGAGCAGCCGCTTGGACACGAGGACGTCGGGCACGTCGTGGTTGATGATCTTCTGGGCCAGTCCTTCGACGATCGCCGTCTTGCCGACACCCGGCTCGCCGATGAGGACAGGATTGTTCTTCGTTCGACGTGAGAGGACCTGGATGACCCGCTCGATCTCCATCTCGCGCCCGATGACCGGATCGAGCTTCCCTTCGCGCGCCAGCTGAGTCAGATCGCGGGCGAATTCATCCAGCACCGGAGTCTGGGAGCGCTTCTTCGGCCGGGGGTAGTACTGGTCTCCCAAAAGGGCCAGAGTCTCCTGGCGTACTTCGTCCAGCTTGGCGCCCAACGACTCGAGAATCTTCGCCGCGATGCACTGCCCCTCCTTCATGAGGCCGAGGAGGAGGTGCTCGGTGCCGATGTAATTGTGGCCGAGCTGGCGGGCTTCTTCGATTGACAACTCGAGGACCCGTTTGGCTTGAGGCGTGAAGGGAACCTCACCGAAGGTCAGCGTCTTGGGGAATCCGGCGAGCGCCCGCTCGACCTCAGCCTTGACCGTCTCGAGGCGGAGCCCCAACCGCTGGAGGACGGCAGTCGCGATCCCCTCCCCGTCCCGGATGAGGCCCAATAGGATGTGCTCGGTTCCGACGAAATCGTGCCGGAACCGCCCGGCTTCCTCACGCGCCAGGATGATGACCCGCCGCGCCCGCTCCGTATTGGACCCCTGCTAGCCTTTTCTTTGGCAGCCCCGGACCGAGATGCCCGGCGCCCAGACTAATTCTCTGCTAGCTTTGATCAATCGGTCGGCCCTAAGCCTCCAAGGTCCAGCCGCGCGTGTCGGGGACCTTCGCGTACTGGATCTCGACGATCGCCTGGTAGAGGCGTTGGGTCAGCTCCCCGATCCGTCCGGCATTGATGGCGATCCGCTCGCCCCGATACGAGAGCTCGCCAACCGGCGAGATGACCGCGGCCGTCCCTGTCCCCCAGGCCTCGCGGAGCCTTCCGCTCCGGGCGGCGGCGATCACCTCATCAATCGCGATCTGCCGCTCGGACACGGAGAGCCCCCACTCGCGCAAGAGATTGAGCGCGGAGTCGCGGGTGACGCCGGGGAGGATCGAGCCCGTGAGCGGCGGGGTGACGACCTGATCCCCCAGCCGGAACATGATGTTCATGGTGCCGACCTCCTCCACGTACCTCCGCTCGGCGCCGTCGAGCCAGAGGACCTGGGTGAACCCGGCGCGGTGTGCCTCTTCGGAGGCGAGGAGGCTCGCGGCATAATTCCCGCCAGTCTTCGCCGCGCCGACCCCGCCCGGCACGGCACGGACGTACTTGTCCACGACGAGGATCTTTACCGGATTCATCCCTTCAGCGTAGTAGGCGCCGACGGGCGACAGGATCACGTAGTAGACGTACGCTTTCGCCGGCCGGACGCCAAGGAACGGCTCGGTGGCGATGATCGTCGGCCGGACGTAGAGCGACGTGCCGAGGCTCGCGGGCACCCAGTCGCGCTCAAGCCCGACCAGTTCCACGAGCGACCGGAGTGCCCAATCCGGATCGAGCGGAGGGATGCACATTCGCCTGGCGGAGTTGTTGAGCCGCTCGATGTGCTTGTCGGGGCGGAACAGGCGCACCCGTCCGTCCACGCCGCGGAACGCCTTGAGCCCCTCGAAGATGGCCTGCGCGTAGTGAAACACCGCCGCCGCCGGGTCCAGGGTGAGAGGACCGTATGGCTCGATCCGCGGGTCGTACCAGCCCTTCTCCTCCTGGAAGTCGGCCAGGAACATGTGATCGGTGAAGACCGTGCCAAACCCGAGCTCGCTGTCCTTGGGCTTTGGCTTCTTGGTGGCCGCTCGGGTAATCCGGACCGCCTCGCTCATGGTCGCCCTCGCATTGAGTATTGCCGTCCAGGAAGAGTGTAACACTAAGGCCAGACAACGGCGCGCCCGTCCACGAGCCGGTACCCCCGGTCGGCCTTCCGCGCCAGATCCTGGTTGTGGGTGGCGATGACGAACGTCAACCCCCGCTCGGCCTTGAGCCGCAAGAAGAGATCGAAGATCACCTCGCTCGTCTTCGGGTCCAGATTGCCCGTCGGCTCATCGGCCAGGACAAGGCGCGGCCGGTGCATCACGGCGCGGGCGATGGCCACGCGCTGCTGCTCCCCGCCTGAGAGTTCTCCCGGGCGGTGGTTGAGCCGGTCCCCGAGACCAACCTCGGAGAGCGCGTCCGCAGCGCGGGCACGAGCCTCTTCCCAGGGCAGGCGTTGCAGCAACGCGGGAAGCATGGTGTTCTCCAAGGCAGTCATCTCCCCGAGCAAATTGTAAAACTGAAAGACGAAGCCGATCTCGGTCCTCCTGAACCGCGCGAGACCGTTTTCCGACCGAGAGAAAATGTCCTCCCCGTCGAACAGGACCTGTCCGGCCGTGGGGCGATCCAGGGCGCCGAGGAGGTGGAGCAGCGTTGACTTCCCGACCCCCGAGGCGCCGACAAGAGCAACGGCCTCGCCCTCTGCCACCGTGAGTGCCACGCCCTTGAGCACTCGCACTAGCTCGGGGCCCGCTCCGGTACTCCTTCTCGACCTCGCGCGCGGTCAGCAGCTCACTCATAGCGGAGCACTTCCACCGGGTCCAGCCGGGCCGCCCGGCGGGCGGGCAAGAGCGTGAACACGAACGAGATCAGAAGCGTCGCGCCGGTGATCAGCCCGAAATCGCCCCAGGTGAGCTTCATTGGCAGATAATCGATCTGGTACACGTCCCCCGCCAGACGGATGATCCGGTAAGTGTTCTGCACCCAGATCAGGCCGAGCCCCACGATGCTCCCGGCCACGGTCCCGACCAGGCCGATGAGGATCCCCACCGAGAGGAAGACGGCCCCCACGCTTCCCGCCGGGGCTCCCATCGCTTTCAGGATGCCGATCTCCTTCCGTTTCTCCGCGACCAAAAGCACGAGGTGGCCGATGATGGCGAAGGCGGCGACGAGCACGATGATCGTCACGATGATGAACAGGGCGAGCTTCTCGAGCTGGAGCGCGTTGAAGAGATTCCGGTTCATCTCCATCCAATCCCGCACCAGGTAGGGGAAGCCGAGCTTCGTGGCGATCGCCCGGCCGATGGTCTTGGCCTCCCAGGGATCGCTGAGCTTGACCTCGATCCCGGTCACGCGGTTGCCGAGGCCGGCGAACTCCTGCGCCGCGGCGAGGCTCACGTACGCGAGGGAGGAATCGTACTCGTACATGCCGACCTCGAATGTCCCTGCCACGGTAAACCGGCGCATCTTGGGAACCATACCAACCGCCGTCAGCGCGCCTTGGGGGGAGATCACGGTCACGCTCTCGCCGGGGATGACGCCGAGGGTCCTCGCCAACTCCCGCCCCAGAATGATCGCGGGCTCGCCCCCGCTCAGCTCCAGGGGCTCGAGACTCCCCATTTTGAGCTGGCGGCCGATATCCTTCCTCACGGACTCGGCTGCCAGGTCCACCCCTCGCACGAGGCCGCCCGTGGCGCCCCCGCCCGACACCGTGAAGAGCGCCTGCTGGAGGACGAACGGCGTCGCCGACGTGATTCCCGGCACGGCCCGCACCCGCTCCGCCAAGGCACCGGCGTCGCGAACGCCCCGCCCGCCCCCTTCAAGGACGAGGACGTGAGGGTTGGCGGCAATGATCTTGTCCCGGATGCCGTCCTGAAATCCCGTCATTACTGCGAGCACGACGATCAGGGCACTCACGCCCAGGAACACTCCGCCGACGCCGATCCAGACGAAGAGCGACAGGTTGGTCCGGTGGCCGCGGGCGCGGAGATACCGAAGACTCAAAAAGAGCTCAAACGGCATCTCGAACGGGCGATTCACGCTCATGTCTTCTCTGGGCGTTTCCGAGCGCCGGCTTCGCCGGCGCAATCCCCAGGGGGGAGGTTCGGAAGGGGGGCAACGCCCCCCTCCGAGGTACTCTCCGGGCGGAGGTGGGGGAACAGGATCACGTCGCGGACTGAGGGTTGATCGGCGAACAGCATCACGAGCCGGTCAACGCCGATGCCCTCGCCGGCCGTCGGCGGCATGCCGAACTCCAGGGCGCGGACGAAGTCCCGGTCCAGCCGCTCCGCTTCGTCATCGCCCCGCTCGCGCTCAATGGCCTGCTGCTTGAAGCGCGCCAGCTGCTCTTCGGGATCGTTCAGCTCGGTGTACGCGTTGGCGATCTCCAGGCGTGCCACGAAGAGCTCAAAGCGGTCCGCGAGGCCCGCGTTGTCCTTGTTGCGCTTGGAGAGGGGCGACAGCCCGATGGGAAACTCGACGACGAAGGTCGGCTGGACGAGCGTGGGCTCGACGAGCGCCTCGAACAAGGCCTTCCAGTGCTTCGCCTTCGTTCCCGCTGGATCAACCTGCGTCACACGACCGCGCGCGGGGCCCAGAATGAGCTCCCACGGATCCGTCTCGGGCGCGACCGGAACTCCCAGCTCCCGGGAGATCGCCTCGTGGAACTTCACCCGGCGCCACGGCGGCGTGAGATCGATCGACTCGCCCTGATAGGTCAGCGTGAGCGAGCCCGGGATGGTCTGGGCCAGATGGCAGACGAGCGCTTCGGTCAGCTCCATCAAGTCGCCGTAGTCCGCGTAGGCCTGGTAGAACTCCAGCATGGTGAACTCCGGGTTGTGCTGGGTCGAGATCCCCTCGTTCCGGAAGTTGCGGTTGATCTCGTACACCCGATCCAGGCCGCCCACGACGAGCCGCTTCAGGTAGAGCTCCGGGGCGACGCGGAGGTAGAGATCCAGGTCCAGCGCATTGTGGTGGGTCACGAAGGGGCGGGCGGCCGCGCCGCCGGGGATCGGCTGCATCATCGGAGTCTCGACCTCGAGAAAGCCCCGCGCGTCCAGAAACTCGCGCATCGCACCCACGAGGCTGCTCCGCACCTGGAACACCTGGCGGGCCGCCGGGTTCACCACCAGGTCCAGGTAGCGTTGCCGATAGCGTGTCTCCACGTCCTTGAGCCCATGCCACTTCTCCGGCAGGGGGCGGAGCGCCTTCGTCAGGAAGCTCCAGGATTTCACCCCGATCGTCAGTTCGCCCGTGCGCGTCCTGAAGAGTTCGCCCGTGACGCCGAGGAAATCGCCGGCATCGAGCTCCGTGAACAGCCCATACTCGTCGCCCAGCTGATCGGCACGCGCGTAGAGCTGGATCGTCCCCGTGTAGTCCTTGAGGGTCGCGAAACAGGTCTTCCCATGGTGGCGAAGGGTCAGGACGCGCCCGGCAACGCTGACGGGCCCGACCCCCCTGAGTTCTTCCTCGGTGGCCCCCGCCAGTTGCCCGGCGAGGCGCCCGGCCCAGTGGGTGACCGGATAGCGACTCCCGAAGGGGTCGAGTCCGCGCGCCCGGAGGTTCGCGAGTTTCGCGTGACGGCGCCGGATCAGGTCGTTGTCGTCCATCCTACGCCGACTTTCCGGACAGAAGGTAGGCCTGGATGAACGGATCGATCTCGCCTTCCATGACGGCCTCGACGTTCCCCACCTCGAGACCGGTCCGGTGGTCCTTGATGAGCTGATACGGGTGGAAGGTGTAGGAGCGGATCTGGCTCCCGAACGCGATCTCCTTCTTCTCCCCGGTGAGCTCGGCCAGCTCCTCCCGCTGCTTCTTCTCGTAGACCTGGTACAGCCGGGCGCGCAGGATCCGGAGCGCCGTATCACGATTCCGCAACTGCGATCGTTCGTTCTGACACTGCACCACGATCCCGCTGGGCAGATGGCTGATCCTCACCGCGGAGTCCGCGGTGTTTACCCCCTGCCCGCCGGGTCCTGAGGAGCGGAACACGTCGATCCGGAGGTCCTCGTCCTTGACCACGACCTCCACCTCTTCGACTTCGGGGATCACGGAGACCGAAGCGAACGAGGTATGACGGCGACGGGACGCATCAAACGGAGAGATCCTCACGAGCCTGTGGACCCCCGCTTCGCCCTTCAGGTAGCCGTACGCGTACTCGCCGCTCACCTCGATGGTGGCGGACTTGATTCCAGCCTCCTCGCCGGGGAGCAGGTCCACGACCTCCGCCTTGAACTCCTGGCGTTCGGCCCAGCGGAGATACATCCGGGTGAGCATCTGAGCCCAATCCTGGGATTCGGTCCCGCCGGCGCCCGGGTGAATCGAGACGATGGCGTTCTTCTTGTCGTGGGGTCCGGACAGGATGACCTTCAGCTGGAACTCGGCGAGGGAGTGGCGGAGCTTCCTGACTCCGTCTTCGATCTCCGGGGCGACGCTCTCGTCCCCCTCCTCAACGGCCAGCTCCCAGAGGAGGCGGAGCTCTTCGGCCCGGCTGGAAAGTTCCCGCCAGCGCCCGACGAGGCGCGCCAGCTCGGCGCGTTCCTGGACCAGACTCTGGGCGCGCCGGCTCTCCTCCCAGAAGATGGGAGAGGCCATTTCAGCCTCGATCAGACGGAGACGCTCCTCCTTGGAGGGAAGGTCAAAGGTGCCCTCGAAGGTCGTCCAGCCGCCGCTCGAACTCGAGCACGTCGCGCTTCAGCTCACCGAGCATGGGTCTATCGGCTCCTCCGGAGGCCTCGGAGGGCGAGCCCGGCTGCCGAGATCGCCAGAGCAGCATAGGCGAAGAGATCTCCCATTCGCGTGTAGAACGTCTTGCCGTGACGGAGTGGGATCCCGGCGCTCAGGACGCCGCGCTCGAAGAGACCGAGGGTCTTCGTGATCCGCCCGTTGGGCTCCACGAACGCCGACACGCCGGTGTTGGCAGCCCGGGCAATCGCCACCCGATTCTCCACCGCGCGAAACGGGAGCATCGCCAGATGCTGCCACGGCCCGCTCGTCGTCCCGAACCAGGCGTCGTTCGTGATGTTCACCATGTACTCGGCACCCCCCGCCACGAACTTCCGAAACAACTCGGGAAAGATCCCCTCGTAGCAGATCACGACTCCGAACGGCGCCGGCTCTTCCCCGAAGACCTGGGGAGCGACCCCGGCCTGGAACTCCGAGATGAACTCGGCCCAGCGCCTCACGAAGCCGATGATCCGTGAGAGGGGAACATACTCCCCGAACGGAACGAGATGTATCTTATCATACTTGGCTATAATTCCCCGTCCTGTCAGCAAAAAAGCGCTGTTGTAGAGGCCGCTTCGATCACCGTCCACCGACCCCACGACAAGGGTCGCTCGGACCTCCTGAGAGAGGACCTGAAGCTCGGCCACCAGGCGCGGGTCCCGCCTGAGGAAAATTGGCGCGGCCGTTTCGGGCCACAGGATGATCGCAGGCTTTGCTTCCCCGGCCTCCTGGGTCAGGGTCGTGTAGATGCGGAGGGTCTCCGCCTGGTAGGCCGGATCCCATTTGAGCGACTGCTCGATGGACGGCTGGATCACCGCGGCCTGGATCGTCCGCGCGGGAGCCGGCACCCCGAGCCGCGCGAGGCCGAAGGCCAGCGTCCCGGTCAGGAGCGCCGCGGCGACCGCTCCTGGGACAAGAGCCCGGCGAATGCCGAGAGCGAGGGCGGCCGCCAGCGCCGCGTTGACAGCGACGAGCAGAAAGGAGACGCCGTACACTCCGGTTACCTCGGCGATCTGGATCACTGCCAGGTAGCGGTACTGGGAATAGCCGAGGAGCCCCCAGGGGAACCCGGAGAGAATCTGCCCGCGGATCCACTCCGCGGCGACCCAGACGAACGGCGCGGCCGCCAGCGACCAGCCAGGGCCCCAGCGCTGAGCGAGCCAGCTCACGACCCCCGCCACGAGGCCGAAGTAGAGCCCGCAGTACGCCGCCAGTCCCGTGATCGGGAGCCAGGTGAGCGGCCACGGGATCAGGCTGTAATGCCTGAACGTGTGGTCGAGCCAGCGGAGCAGGAGGATGAAGAAAACCGTGCCTATCAGCCAGCCATCGCCAAGCGCCTGGCGCGGCGAGCGAGCGAGGGCAGCGGCGAAGAGCGGCACCAGGGCGACCCAGGCGAGCAGCGACCAGTCAGTCGTGGGATATGCCAAGGTCAGGAGGCCCGACGAAGTGACGAGCAGCGGGACCCTGACCCGCCCGACGAGGAGCGCCGCCAGCCGGTCAGCGACCATGGGTAAGGCGGTCTCCGAGGTACCGGGGGAGTCCCGCCTTCAGAATTTTCTCCCGAGCCGCTGCAACGTCGTAGAGGACCCTGTTGAAGGTGATTCGGCCGGCCCCACGATCCCACACGGCGTAGCAGGCGCGCGGGTCCCGGTCCCGCGGCTGCCCGACGCTCCCCACGTTGACGAGGTACCGCCACCCGGCGAGGAGCCTGACCTCGTCGGGACCGGGCTTGAACGCTCCGCCGGAGGGCCCCAGGGACCACACCCCCGGGCAATGGGAATGGCCGACAAAACAGAGCTGGGTCTCAAACGCGCCGAACGCGGCAAATCCCTCCTGGGCGGTGATCAGGTACTCCCACGCTTCGGGATTCTTGGGACTCGCATGGACCAGCATGGCCCCCTCGATCTCGAGCGAGAGCGGAAGCTCGACGAGGAAGCTTCGATGCTCGTCGTCGAGCCGCGAGGCGGTCCAGAGGGCAGCGGCCCGAGCGTAAGGGTTGAACCAGCGGAGATCCAGCCGATCGGTCACCCCGTACTCGTGGTTGCCGGCGACGAAACGAGCGTCCCGCTCGACCAGCTTTTCGACGCAGGCCACGGGATCCGCCCCGTAGCCGACCACATCCCCCAAACACACGAGGGCATCGGCGCCGGTGCCGGCGAGGTGATCGAGGACAGCGGTCAGGGCCTCAAGGTTGCCGTGGACGTCCGACAGAAGGGCGTAACGGATCGGCTTACCCCGGTCTCAGTTCTTTGTGGATCCGGTCGAGGATGCCGTTGATGAACCGGCTGGACTCCTGGGTGCTGAACTTTTTCGCGACCTCGATCGCCTCGTTGATCGCTACCTTGGGCGGGATGTCGGCCGTCCAGAGCAGCTCGAAGATTCCGACCCGGAGGATGTTCCGATCCACCACGGCCATCCGATCGAGATCCCAGTTCTCGGCGCACTGGGTAATCAGCTCGTCGATCTTCCCCTGATGGAGCTTCGTCCCGCGGACCAGCGTCTCGGCGAACGCCCGCGCCTCCGGGTCCACGGGGTGCCGGCTCCAGAACTCCTCCGAGCACGACGCCGGGTCCCCGTCCGCCCGGAGCTCAAGCTGGTAGAGGAACTGGAGCGCCAGCTCCCGAGCCTTCCGCCTCTTACCCATGGCGGCGCCCCACCCGGGCCACGAACTCCGACATTTCCAGAGCCGCCAGCGCGGCCTCCTCGCCGCGGTTCCCCACCTTCCCGCCCGCGCGCTCCCACGCCTGCTCCAGGGTGAAGGCCGTGACCACCCCGAAGGTGGTCGGAACGCCCGTGGAGAGGCCCACCTCCCGGATCCCCTGAGCCGCCTCGCGGGCCACGTGCTCGAAGTGTGGGGTTTCCCCGCGAATCACGGCGCCGAGGCACACGATCGCCGCGTACCTCCCTGTGCGGGCGAGATGCAGAGCCGCCTGGGGGAGCTCGAAGGAGCCGGGCACCCAGTGAACTTCCACCTGGGAGGACTCGCAGCCGTGGCGACGAAAGGCTTCGAGCGCGCCGTCCAGCAGCCGCTTCGAGATGGGCTCGTTGAAGCGGGCAACGAGGACTCCGAACCTCCGAGCCCGCCGGCCGCGCCCGGAGCCGGAACCCGGCCTACCCGTCCTCGGAGCTTTCGGGGCCCTCCCCGCCATACGTCACTCGGAGGGGAGGGAGGAAAAGAGGTGGCCCAGCTTCTCCCGCTTGGTCTTGAGGTAGCGGAGGTTGGAGCCCGTGGCGGGAATCTCGATAGGCACCCGCTCCGCCAGCTGGAGGCCGTACCCTTCGAGCCCCACGATCTTCTTGGGGTTGTTGGTCAGGAGGCGCATGCTTCTTATCCCCAGGTCCAGCAGGATCTGGGCGCCGATCCCATAGTCCCTGAGGTCGGCCTTGAAGCCAAGCGCGAGGTTCGCCTCCACCGTGTCCTTGCCCTGATCCTGAAGCTCGTAGGCCCGCATCTTGTTCAGAAGCCCGATCCCCCGCCCCTCCTGCCGCATGTAAACGAAGACACCCCGCCCTTCCTTCTGGATGATGCTCAGCGCCGTTTCGAGCTGCGAGCCGCAGTCGCACCGCTTGCTGTGAAAGACGTCTCCCGTGAGGCACTCGGAGTGCACCCTGACGAGGACGGGCGTGCCACCGGTGACGTCTCCAACCACCAGCGCCAGCGGCACACGGTTGTCCACCGTCGTCTCGTACGCAACAGCCGTGAAGTCGCCGAGCTCGGTGGGAAGCCGAATGGTGGCCACGCGGCGGACCAGCTTCTCCTTGCGGATCCGGTACTCGATGAGGTCCGTGATCGTGATGACCTTCAGGTCATGAGCCCGGGCGAGGGCCAGGAGCTGGGGGACCCGCGCCATCCCCCCGTCGTCATCCATGACCTCGCAGATGACCCCGGCGGGTGAGCACCCGGCCAAGCGCGCGAGGTCCACCGACGCCTCCGTGTGCCCGGCTCTGCGCAGAACCCCGCCCGACATCGCCCGGAGGGGGAGAATGTGGCCGGGGCGCGTCAGGTCCTCGGGCCGGGTCTTAGGATCCACGAGGGTCTTGATCGTCACCGCGCGGTCGTGCGCCGAAGTCCCCGTGGTGACGCCCCGGCGGGCATCCACCGTGACCGTGAAGGCCGTGCCCATCGGGGCCGTGTTGTCCGACACCATCATGGAAATCTGAAGGGCGTCCAGTCGTTCGCCGACAATCGGCACGCAGATGAGCCCGCGCCCGTACTTGGTCATGAAGTTGACCGCTTCCGGCGTCACCTTGTCGGCGGCCATGACCAAGTCGCCTTCGTTCTCGCGGTCCTCGTCGTCCACCACCACGAGTATCCGGCCGGCCCGAATCTCTTCGATGGCGGTCTCGATTGACGCAAACTCCCGGCGGGCGGTCTCCTCAGGAAGTTTCGTCATGCGGCACCTCGTGGGCTCATCGATCCCCTCCGCGAGCGAGCGCCTGGCGGGCCAGCAGCGCATCGAGAACAGAGGCATCGCCGGCCTCCCCCAGCTGGAGAAACCGGTAGAGATACTTGCCGATCACGTCCATTTCGAGGTTGACGCGGTCCCCCGCCGCCCGCCTCCCCAGGGTGGTGACCGACAGCGTATGCGGGATCACCATGACTTCGAAGGCGTCCCTCTCCAGGGCCGCCACGGTCAGACTCACCCCGTCCACCGCCACCGAACCCTTGGGAATCATATAACGCAGGAGGCTTGGGTCCGGGACCACAATTCTCATCCTTACGGTACCACGCTCCGGGGAAACCCGCGCGACGCTCCCGATCCCGTCAACGTGGCCGAGAACCAGGTGCCCGCCGAGCGGCGCCCCCAAGCGGACGGGACGCTCGAGGTTGACCGGGGAGCCTGGAGCCAGATCCGGGAGGGCCGTGGCCCCCAAGGTCTCCGGGCCCAGTTCAAAAGTGAGAAGGTTCCCGGACTGCTCAACCACGGTGAGGTAGACGCCGTTGACGGCAACGCTCGAACCCACCGAGCTGCCTTCGACAGTGCGTTCACCCCTGACAGTGAGCCGCCACGCCCCCTCCTGACGGAGGAACCGGACGACCTCGCCCAGCTCCTCAACGATGCCCGTGAACATCCTCATTCTCCCGGGCGATATCCCCTTCGACGAGCAGGTCCTCTCCCACCGGCTTCACGGTCATCCGGGCGAGGCGAAACGCCTCCTTCAAGCCTCGGCCGGGCCCCCCGAGCGGCGTGGGAGCGTCCCGCCCCCCGAGGAGCATCGGCGCCACAAAGACCGCAACCCGATCCACGAGCCCTGCCTCGAGAAACCCTGCGTTCAACTCGCCACCCCCCTCGAGGAGCAGCGCGGTGACCTCTCTCTGAGCCAGGTCCGCCATCAGCGCACCGAGGTCCACGCGCCCATCCCGAGCCGGGAGGCGGAGCACCCGAGCCCCAGACGCCTCAAGAGCCCTGAGCCGGTCCTCCGGCGCCGACTCGGTCACGGCAATCAGCGTTCTCTCGGGGCTTCCCGCGGCAAGAACACGCGAGGTCGTCGGCGTCCGACCGTGGCTGTCAACGACCACACGATAGGGCTCGCGGGGCCAGGCGGGCTCTAGCCGGACGGTCAACTCGGGATCATCAGCCAGGACCGTCGAGATCCCCACCGCGATTGCGTCGGCTTGGCTCCTGAGCCGGTGTGTCTCGCGGCGCGCCTCTTCGCCCGTGATCCAGCGGGAGGAGCGATCCCACCCGGCGATCTTGCCGTCCAGGCTCATGGCGACCTTGAGGGTCACGAACGGGCGCCCCGCGGTGATCCAGGTGAAGAAGGGCTGGTTGAGCCTGCGCGCCTCCTCCTCAAGACACCCGACCGAGACCTCAAGCCCGGCCTGGCCGAGCGCCGCGAGGCCGGCCCCGGCCACTCGCGGGTTCGGGTCTCCCACCGCTGCCACCACCCGGCGAATCCCGGCCTCGACAATCGCCGGGACGCAGGGCGGAGTCCGCCCCTCATGAACGCACGGCTCAAGCGTCACGTAGAGCGTCGCGCCGCGCGCCGCCTCCCCTGCGACGGCGAGGGCCAGGCTCTCGGCGTGGGGGGCGCCGGCTCGCAGGTGGAAGCCTTCGCCGACGATCACCCCGTCACGAACGACCAGGGCTCCGACCAAGGGGTTGGGGGAAGTCAGTCCCCGGGCGCACTCGGCCAGAGCGAGGGCCCGGTGCATCAGGGACTCATCGAGGGCGGAGAGAGGCATGGGCGGTCCCCGGCTACTCCGGGAGGAGGGCCGACACAAACACCTTGGGGTCGAAGGGCTGCAGGTCGTCCTCGCGTTCGCCGGTGCCGACCAGCTTGATCGGCAGGCCGAGCTCGCGGTGGATCGGAACCACGATGCCACCCTTGGCTGTGCCGTCGAGCTTGGTGAGGACAAGCCCCGTGAGTCCGACCCCCTCGTGGAAAGTCCGGGCCTGAGCCAGCCCGTTCTGGCCGGTCGTCGCGTCCAGCACCATGAGGGATTCGTGCGGGGCACCGGGAAGCTGGCGGCCCACCACCCGCTTGACCTTGGCCAGCTCCTCGAGCAGGTTCGACTTCGTGTGGAGCCGGCCCGCCGTATCCACAATAAGCACATCCACGCCCCGGGCCGTCACCGCCTTGACAGCGTCGAAGACGACGGCCGACGGATCCGAACCGGGAGCCTGGTGGATGACCTCCACTCCGACCCGCTCTCCCCAGGCCAGGAGCTGGTCAATGGCCGCCGCGCGGAATGTGTCGGCGGCCGCCAACGCGACCGACTTGCCCGCGCCCTTGAGGGCCGCCGCCAGCTTGCCGCACGTCGTGGTCTTGCCGCTGCCGTTGACTCCCAGCATCAGGATCACCGCCGGCCGCTGATCGAGCGCCAACGGGGAAACGGCGGTCGCCAGCACCTCTTCGAGAAACCGCTTGAGCTCTGAGCGGACGTCCTCCGGCGCGGTGAGACGACCTCGGCGGACGTCTTCCCGCAGGCGCTCGACAAACTCGCGCGCGGTGAGGGATCCCAGGTCGGCCGAGACCAGCAGTTCCTCCAGCTCCTCGAAGAGCGACTCGTCGAGGGGCCTCGCAAGGCGGAGGATGGCGCTAAGCCCGCCGCCCAGGGCGTTTCTGGACCGCTCGAGGCTGAGCCTCACGCGATCGGCCAGGGCCGCCAGAACTTTCACGGCCTCGCGGCCTCGGTCTCCGCCGGGATGACGAGATTCTGTATGACCGCGCCCCGGGCGCCCAACGGCGGGAGCGGCTGGCCGTTGAGTTCCAGAGCGATGCCGCCCGCATTGCCGACGGTGACGATGAAACGTCTGGCGGACACCCACTCCCGCGTCGCGCCGGCGGGGAGGAGCTCCTGCACCACGCCTCCGTCGTCGGTTTGCACCCGCACCCACGTGGGCTCCGTGGTCCGAGCCACCAGCCTCAAGCGCGACGAGTCTTCTGGTCTCGGCGCCGTCGCCACTGAAGACGGCGAGACCCTCTTCGGCGCCGAAGCCGTCGCACCGCCAGCGACGACGGGTCCCTTGAGACGCCCCTGGAGTCCGACCACGAGGAAGAGGCCGAGGCCCAACACGAGGAGCAGGACGAGGCTCACCAGCACCGGTCCATGCCCGGGCGCCCTTGGCCGTAGGGTGAGCTGGAGCGCGGGCTGAGCGGGCGGCGTGCCCAAGAGTTCCCGATAGCGGGCGAGGGCCTCGTCGGCGGACTCTCCCAGGGCCTGACAGTAGGCCCGGATGAATCCCTTGTTAAAGACCGGGGCGGGAAGCCGGTCAAAGGCGTCTGCTTCCAACGCCTGGAGGTACGGCTGGCCGACACGTGTAATGCGGGCCAGCTCCTCCAGGGAAACACCCCGGGCTGCTCGAAGCTCGCTCAGGTAAGAACCGAGGGACTGCATGGGGAACCCCTGCCGGAAGGAGTGTAATCCATGCCGTCGAGAAAAGTCAACGCTCGAAAGGATTTAGGTTTCAGTCGTTGAGGCGGACAGACACGAGGCGGGAGAGTCCGGGTTCCTCCATCGTGATGCCGTAGAGCACGTCGACCGCTTCCATGGTCTTTCGGTTGTGCGTAATCACGATAAACTGGGTTTGCTGGCAGAGTTCACGTAGAACTCGAAGGAATCGATGGATGTTCGCGTCATCTAAGGGCGCATCGACTTCATCCAACACGCAGAAGGGGCTCGGCCTGAAGTAGAAGATGGCGAAGAGCAACGCCAGTCCGGTGAGCGCCTTCTCTCCGCCGGACAGGAGCGTGACGGACTGAAGGCGCTTCCCCCGGGGCTGAGCCATCAGCTCGACCCCGGACTCCAGGGCATCTTCGCCCTCCTCGGGTTCCACGAGCCTCAACTCGGCCCGCCCCCCTTCGAAGAGGCGACCGAAGATCTGGCCGAAGTGCCCGTTGATCGCCTCGAAGGCTTGGACGAACCGCTCCTGCGCCGTTCGGGTCATCCCCCTGATGGCCTTCTCGAGGTCCTTGATGGAGAGGACGAGGTCTTCGTGCTGGCTTCGGAGAAAGGCCAAGCGCTCTTCGAGTTCACGGTACTCTTCGTCGGCCACGAGGTTGACCGGCCCCATGGCGGCCACGTTCGCGTCCAGCTCCGTCAGCCGAGACCTGACCGCCTCCAGATCGGCGGACGGGTCGGCGTGACTCCCGAGCGCGATCGCCTCAACGCCGAAACGGCGCCGCCCCTCCTGCTCCAGCTCTTCGCGCCTGACCCGACCTTCGGTAGCCTGGAGCTCAAGCCCGTGAAGCGCCTCGCGAATCTGATCCAACGCCCGCTCCTCCTGACCAGCCGTCGCCTCAATCTCCTGGAGGCGCGCGACCAGCTCCGCGTGCTCACGGGCAATCCGACGCTCCTCACCCTCCAGGCGGTCCCGGTCCACCGCCACCTGACGGGCCCGCTCATCCGCCTCCGCCCGCTCCGAGGAGAGGTCCGCCTGCCGTAGGGCGAGCTGACGCCGGCGCGCTTCCGCCTGAGACCGGCGCCGGGCCAGGTCCTCGCCCACGTCATCCAAGTGAACAAGTTCCCGGCGGAGGGCTTCGACCCGCTCTCCGAGGGCGGCCCATTCGACCCGACCGGCTGTCAGTTCTCCCGCGAGAGCCGTATCGCTCTCCTGGGAGGCTTCCACGGTCGCGCGGAGCTCAACCATGGTGCTCTCCAGCCGCCTCTCCTCCTCGGTTGCGGCTTGAACCTGCCTCTCCAAGGCTTCCCGCTCCCGCGCCGCCGCGCCGGCCTCCTCCTCGAGCTGTCGCTCCTCAACCTCGAGCGTTTCGAGATGCCCGGAGAGGCGCCCGGCCTCCCGGAGGATCTGTTCCAGGTCCTTCTCCTGCTCGAGCCGTCGCCCGGCGTGGCTCTGGATGGATTCGAGAAGCCGGGCCTGCTCGCCCCTGAGCGCCAGAATCTCGGCCTCCAACCGCTCCAGGCACGTCTGCGCCACCCCCACACCCTCGGCCAGGCGTGCGGACTCATCGGCGAGTTCCCTGATCGCGCGCTTCCGTCCGAGCAGTGAGTGCTCCGCCTCGCCGCTCGACGCGCGGCCGCCCGTCAACCTTCCGGCCGGAGAGAGCACTTCCCCGGTCCGCGTGACGAAGGTCGCAGTTGTTCCGTTGAGGCGCCATAGCGCTTCAGCTTGGTCCAGGTTCCGCACCACCGCCACCCGGCCGAGGAGATAATGAAGCAAGGCGGCGTGGCGCGAGCGCACGAGCCGAGCAGCCCACCTGAGATCGGCCTCGTCCCGCGGGAGCCCGTTCTCGACGGGGAGGGTTTCCAGGGGAAGGAACGTGGCCGACCCGGCGCCGTTCGCCGCCAGATGTCCGACGCCGGCTTTCGCGTCGGCGAAGCGTTCCACCACCACCCACTGGAGACGATTGCCGAGCACGGCCTCCACTGCGGTCTCGAGCCCGGAGGGGACTTCCAGCAGATCCGCCACAGTGCCGAGAACCCCCGGGATCGCCGAAGCGCTCCCGTCCTTGAAGATCGCGCGGACCCCCGCCCCGTATCCTTCCCGTTCCCGCTCCAGGCGCTCCAGAGCTTCCCGCCTCGACTGCCGCGCGGCCAGGGTGAGGCGGAGTTCGTCCAGCTCGGCCTGGCCCCGCTGCCGCAGGCCTTCCCGAGCCGCCAGTTCGCGCTCCAGGGTCGAACGCCGCGCCTCCAGCTGCGACAACTCCTCCGCGATCTGCTTCTGGAGAATCTCGAGCCGCCCGCGCGACTCGGCCAGGTCCCGAGCCTCGGCAGAGGTGGCGGCCGCCTCCTCCCCGAGCCGCTCCCGGCGGCGAAGGAGCTGGCTCTCCCGCTCCCGAAGCGCGCCGATGGAACGGGTCAGCTCAGCCCGCTCCCCCGCCGCCCGCACCGAATCAATCCGGAGCGCCTCGAGCCGTTGCCGGTTCTCCAGGAGTGTGCCGCGAAGCCTCTCGAGTTCGCTCTCCAGCACTTCGAGAGCGCCCTGCCGCTCTCGCTGGGAAGCTACGAACTCCTCCAGCTGGCGCTCCTTTGTCGCCCGGTCGGCTCTGAGGCCTCTCACGCGTTCTTCCATGAGCCGGATCTCTTCTTGGAGCCTCAGGTCCTCCTCAGAGAGCTCCCGGATCTGGATGCCCATCTGCTCGCGCCGCTCGAGAAGCCGCTCCACCTCCCCCTGGATCTTCTGCACCGATTGGTGGAGGTCCGACAGGCGGTGTTCCGTCTCCTGGATCTGCACGCGCTGGGCGGCTTCCTCAGCCGCGAGGCCGGAGAGCCGCACCCGGGTCGCCTCTTCCTGGCGCCGAAGCCCGTCCATCCGCTCGCGGCACTCGGCCTCCTGACGCCCGAGGGCCAGATAGTCCGCCGCCAGGAGGGCTAGGGAGAGTTTCCGCTGCTCGGCGTGCAGGGTTTTATACTGCTGGGCCTTCCGCGCCTGCCGCTCCAGAGAGCCAAGCTGCCGCTTGACCTCGTCCATGACGTCGCGGACCCGCTGGAGATTCTGGCGGGTCGCGTCCAGCTTCCCCACCGTCTCCACGCGCTGCTGCTTATAGCGAGTAATCCCCGCCGCCTCTTCGATGAACACCCGCCGCTCCAGCGGCTTCGCCGTGAGGACGTGGTTGAGCCGTTCCTGATCCATCAGGGCGTACGCCTTCGGGTTGACGCCGGTTCCGACGAACAGGTCCAGGACATCGCGGAGGCGGCAGACGGTCCGGTTCAGGAGGTATTCGCTCTCCCCCGTTCGGTAAAGCCGCCGGCTGACGCTCACCTCGCTCCAGGGAACCGAGATGGCACCGTCGTTGGCGAAGATAAGCTCCACGTCGGCCAGCCCCAGCGGCTTGTGGGACGCCGAGCCGTGGAAGATCACATCCTCCATCCGGTGGCCGCGGAGGGACTTGGGGCTCTGCTCACCGAGAGCCCAGCGAATCGCGTCCGCCACGTTGCTCTTGCCGGTCCCGTTCGGGCCCACGATGGCGGTGATGCCGGGCAAGATCTTGAACTCGGTCTTCTCGCCGAAGGATTTGAACCCGTGGACGATAATCTTCTCGAGCCGCATCGCTCTCCCCACAGAGATTGACGTATTCATATCACGCAGGCCGGCGTCCAACAAAGAAAAAACCCCACGCCTGGGGAGAACGAAGGGGGGCAGACCCTAGATATTGAGACGGCAGGTCAGGTAGCTCTGAGCAGACAGCACTTCTTGTACTTCTTTCCGGAACCGCATGGGCAGGGGTCATTCCGACCGACCTTCTCGCCGCTGGCGTTCCTGACTGCCGGTCGCGCCGTCGCGAGGGGGTCGGCCCTCTCGCCCCGGGACTCCTGGGCGTCCGCCCAGGGGCGCCGCCGCACCGCGGGCGCCGTCTCCTGCACCAGCTCG
>JACQCL010000162.1 GCA_016201645.1 Candidatus Rokuibacteriota bacterium | reverse complement strand
GCCAGGAGCTCGTCGGTCTCTCCGGAGTTGGAGATGGCCAGGACGACGTCGTCGCGCGCCACCATGCCGATGTCGCCGTGCACCCCCTCGGCCGGGTGGAGGAAGTAGGCCGGCGTCCCCGTGCTGGCCAGCGTGGCGGCGATCTTCCGGCCCACCAGCCCGGACTTGCCCATTCCCGTGACGATCACGCGCCCCCGGCAGTCGTGGAGGAGATCCACCGCCTTCAGGAAGCGGGCGTCCAGGCGGGCCACCAGACCGAGAATCCCCTCGGCCTCGAGCCTGAGGACGCGCTCGGCCAGCGTGAGACGAACGGCCGCGGGGCGGTTCATGGGCGCGGACCCAAGGCAGCCCGGATCGCGGTGAGCTCGGCCAAGAGCCGGGGCAGGTCGTCGAGGCGGAGCATATTCGGCCCATCCGAGAGTGGACGGCCATCCCGGAGCGCGCGATCGGGATTCTCGTGGATCTCCATGAACAAGGCGTCGATTCCCACCGCGACAGCGCTCCGGGCCAGAGCGGGCACGTACTTCCGCTCGCCGCCCGACCGATCCCCCTCACCTCCGGGCAGCTGCACCGAGTGGGTCGCGTCGAAGACGACGGGATAGCCGAACTCCCGCAAGATCTCCAGATTTCTGAAGTCCACGACCAGGTTATTATAGCCGAAGGTCGTCCCACGCTCGGTGAGGAGAATCTCCTCGTTCTGGGTGGAGCGGAGCTTCTCCACGATGTTGCCCATCTCCCGGGGTGACAGGAACTGCCCCTTCTTGACGTTCACCGGCTTTCGCGTGCGCCCGCAGGCCAGCACGAGGTCGGTCTGTCGGCAGAGGAAGGCCGGCACCTGGAGCACATCCAGCACTTCGGCCGCGGGCTCGACTTCGGACACGTCGTGGACATCCGACAGCACGGGGCAGCCCACCGCTTCGCGGACCCGCCGGAGGATGCTGAGCCCCTGGCGGAGGCCTGGGCCACGATAGGAGTGCACCGAGGAGCGGTTGGCCTTGTCGTAGGACGACTTGTAGATGAAGGGGACTTTGAGGTCCCCGGCGACGCGCGCGAGCCGCTCGGCCAGCATCAGGGCGTGAGGCTCGTCCTCGATAGCGCATGGGCCGGCGATCAGTGCCAGCGGGTTGGCGCCGCCGATCCGGATCTTTCCGACGACCACTTCGCGCGTCATCTGGGATCAGGGCGTCAGCGTGTGCCGCCGTGAGCCAAGGCCGCCTTGATGAAGGCGGCGAAGAGCGGATGCGGCTCCCACGGCCGTGATCTGAGCTCCGGATGGAACTGACCGGCGACGAACCAGGGGTGGTCCGGCAGCTCGATGATCTCCACGAGCTGCTTCTCGGCCCAGAGGCCCGAGACCCGGAGGCCGTTCTTTTCCAGGTCCTTGAGGTACTCGTTGTTTACCTCGAACCGGTGGCGGTGGCGCTCCTGGGTGATCCCCTGCCCGTAGGCCCGGGAGGCGGCGCTCCCCTCGGTGAGGAGGATCGGGTAGAGCCCCAGCCGCATGGTGCCGCCCTTGGCCGTCACGCGGCGCTGCTCGGGGAGCAGGTCGATGACCTTGTGGCGCGCGTCGGGGTTGAATTCTGACGAGTTTGCTCCAGCGAGTCCGCAGACGTTCCGCGCAAATTCGATCACCGCGCACTGCATCCCGAGGCAGATCCCGAGGAACGGGACCCCGCGCTCGCGCGCGTACCGGATGGACTGGATCTTCCCCTCGATGCCGCGGTCGCCGAAGCCGCCGGGGACCAGGATGCCGTGGATCCCCTGGAAGTGGGCGGGGGGCCCGTCGCGCTCCACCTCCTCGGCGTCCACCCAGGTCACGGTGACCCGGGCCTCGTTGGCGATCCCGCCGTGGGCCAGCGCTTCGGAGAGGCTCTTGTAGGAGTCCTTGAGCTCGACGTACTTCCCGACGACCCCGATGTGGGTCTCGTGGCGCGGGGACTTGACCTTCCGGACGACGACTTCCCATCGGGAGAGATCGATGGGGCGATCCGGAAGCCCCAGGAGCTTCACGATGCTGGCGTCCAGCCCCTCACGGTGGAAGACCAGGGGCACCTCGTACACGGTCTCCACGTCCTTGGCGGTGATGACCGCGTCCTCCTCCACGTCGCAGAAGAGCGCGATCTTCGATTTGATGCCTGGTGGAAGATACCGGTCAGTGCGGCAGAGGAGGATGTCGGGGGTGATCCCGATGGCGCGGAGCTCTTTGACCGAGTGCTGGGTCGCCTTGGTCTTGAGCTCGGCGGCCGCCTGGATGAACGGCACCAGCGTGAGGTGGACGTAGATCACGT
>JACQCL010000166.1 GCA_016201645.1 Candidatus Rokuibacteriota bacterium | reverse complement strand
GTCTCCAAGCTCCGGGAGAACGACCGCTACGTGATCGGCCTCGGCGTCAAATCCTCCTCCTCCGAGCTCCTCGTGTCGAACTGTGACGAGTTCATCTTCTACGAAGACCTGATCCGGGAGGCCAAGAAGACCCACCTCCTGCGCGGGCTGCCGGAGAAGAAGGCGGAGGCGTTCGCCCAGCTGATTGAGGCGATCCAGGCCCTCCGGCGGGAGAACAAGGAGGTCCTCTGGGGCTCCATGGTCAAGCAGACCATGATCCGCAAGAACCCCGCCTTCAACGAGTCCTACTACGGCTACTCGACCTTCTCCAAGCTCCTGGAGGAGGCCGCCAAGCAGAAGATCGTCACCCTCGAGCGCGACGCGAAAAGCGGGACCTACATCATTACGTCGGTCGTTGAGGAAGGCCGCGCCGCCTGACCGCCCGCCGATCCTCTGCCCCGTTGCGAGCCACGGCCACCCGATCTTCGGATTCCCGCCCCCTGGCGGGCATCCGAGTGCTGGACCTCACCTGGGTCTTGGGCGGGCCCTTCGCCGCCATGCAGCTCGCGGACCTGGGCGCCCAGGTCATCAAGATCGAGCCGCCCGAGGGGGAGTACTCCCGGACCGTTCCCCCTCACTTCTTCCAAGGCGACTCGACCTACTACCTCTCCATCAACCGCAACAAACTGAGCCTTGTCCTGGACCTCAAGCGTCGCGAGGGCCTCAGGGTGCTCTACGACCTCGCGAAGAAGGCCGATGTCCTCATGTCAGCCTTCTCCCCCGAGGCGACGCGCCGGCTGAAGATCGACTATCCTCGGCTCCGCCGGGTCAATCCGCGCCTCATCGTGGCCAATCTCATCGCCTTCGACAGCAAAGGGGCGTGGCGGGATAGACCGGGCTTCGACTCCATCATCCAGGCCATGAGCGGGATCATGAGCCTGACGGGAGAGGCGGGCGGACCTCCGGCGCGCGCCGGCTTCCACGTGGCGGACCAGACCGCGGGTCTCTACCTGGCAACGGGCATCCTGGCGGCCCTGATGAGCCGCGAGAGGACAGGCCGCGGCCAGCGGGTCGAGGTCTCGCTCCTGGACGGGCTCGTAGCCTCCCTGACCATCCTCGCGCAGAACTACCTTCACTCAGGGGAGGTCCCCGGTCCCGGCGGGAACCGCAACCCGCTCGTCCCCCCGGTCGGCGCCTATCGCACGTCAGACGGGAAATGGGTGATCTTCTCGATCACCACCGAAAAGTTCTGGCACGGACTCTGCCGCGCCCTGGGCCACCCGGAGTGGATCGCCGATCCGCGCTTCGCCACAGCCAAGGCCCGCCTCACCCACGCGAAGACCCTCTACGCCCTCTGCGAGGAGACATTTGAGAAGTTGAGCCAGGCAGACGCGCTCGCCCGGCTCCAGCAGGAGCAGGTGCCCGCTGGCCCGGTCCAGCGGGTGGACGAGGTCCTAGCTCACCCCCTCACGCGGTCCAGAGAGATGCTGGTCACGGTGAAACATCCGAGCGGTGATCAGCTCACGCTCCTGGGAAACCCGGTGAAATTTTCCGGCGCCCCGCGGCTCCGCTACACGGCGCCGCCCCAGCTCGGCCAGGACACGGCCACAATCCTCGGCGGCCTTCTGGGCTACTCCGGTCGCCGCATCCGCAAATTGTGGGACAGCGGCGTGACCCGACCGGCTGCCACGAGGGGGTGATCAATTGGGAGGGAACATGAAAGCGATCCGATGGCTCGGCGTCGCATGGCTCGCGACCAACTTCGCGGGAGGCGCCGCTGGCGCTCAAGAGCCCGCGGTCAAGCTCACCCTGGATCCGGCCATGACCAAGGGGCCGGCGACCGCACGCGTGACCATCGTGGAGTTCTCCGACTACCAGTGACCCTACTGCCGACGGGTCCAGCAGGTGCTGGATCGAATCCTGAAGGAGTACGGGCGAGACGTCCGGCTGGTCTTCAAGGATTTCCCGCTGGAGTTCCACACGCGCGCCCATCCGGCCCACCAGGCCGCCCGGTGCGCTGGGACCTTCAACAAGTACTGGCCCTACCACGATCGGCTGTTCCAGGATCAACCACAGTTCGCGCGTGCAGACCTCCTTCGCTACGCCCGAGACCTCGGAATCCCGTCTGATGCCTTCGCCCAGTGCCTGGACGGTGGCCGCTTCCGGAGCCTGGTGGAGGCGGACGTGAAACAGGGCCAGGAGCTTGGCGTTTCTGGAACGCCGACCTTCTTCATCAACGGCGTCCCCTTGGTCGGAGCCGCTCCGTACGAGGCATTCAAGGAAGTGATTGAGGAGGCGCTGCGGGAAGCGGGCAAGCGCTAGGACGGCTCCGCCTCGCCGATATCGAGCGCGTCGGACAACGTCTTCAGCAGGAGGAAGAGGCTGGCCTTGACTTCCTGGTCGTAGTCCACCGACTCCGGATCGCCGCCGTAGAACACGGTCAGAAGGTACTGCACCAGGTTGGGATGCGGGAATTCCCCCCCGCCCTGAACGCTCCGCAGAAACATCCGCGGATCGGCGCCCTCCCACTGCTCGAGCCATTCGGTGGTGGCCTCGTAGGCCTCGCGGATCCGGTGCTCAGCCACGGGCGGGAACGGCGCGCCGAGGCTCGACTCCAGGATCTTGAAGAGGAGGAAGGCCAAGCCGAGCGCGGCCTTCTGCGCCGCGGGGTCGAACTCCTTGGTGGCCATCTGGCAGAACGCGGCGACGTGAGGTTGCTGCTCGAGGAAGAGGCGCGCCTCGTCCTCGGCCCGGCCGGGCGGATAGGCCGCGATTTCCTGCCACACCTCATCCACCAGGGACTGGTCGATCGCTCTCACAACGCCTCCGAACGGAGAAATCTGCTTGCGGGGGATCGGAATTCTGAAGTATCGTGAACGCTCGGACCAGCGGAATTCTAACATACCACTTTCGCGAGGGGTACGGCGATGAGCGATCCGTGCGGGCAACCGGTCGGCTGGGTGCTGTTGGCGTTCGGGTTTCTCGGGCAGGCCTTCTTCTCCATGCGGTTTCTCGTCCAGTGGATCGCATCGGAGCGGAAGAAGGAGAGCGTGATCCCCATCTACTTCTGGTACCTCTCCATCGGGGGCGGGCTCACCCTCCTGACCTACGCCATCCTCCGCGTGGACCCGGTGTTCATCGTGGGACAGGGCACAGGCCTGTTGGTCTATTGTCGGAACCTCTACCTGATCTGGCGGAAGCGGGAGCGGCTGGCCACTTCGCACGGGGCCTGATCGAGCCGGAGAAGCTTCGTGTCGCCATCCATCCCGGAGCGGGTCGGCATCGTTGTCCCCGACGATTTCCCCTCGGTCTTCAAGGGGACCGATGCCCACAAGCGCGCGTCGGCCCTCGGCGAGGTTAAGGTCTTCAGCGAGCGCGGAGCGGAGCAGGAGGAGGAACTGATCCGGCGGATCGGCCGCGCCCAGGTGGCCATCAACATCCGAGCACACGCCAAGTTCACTGAGCCCGTCTTCCGCGCCTGCCCGACCCTCAAGCTGGTCTCGGTTTGGGGAACCGGCGTGGACAACATTGACCTCCACGCGGCCGGTCGGAACGGCGTGACAGTGTGCAACACTCCCGGGGTCAACGCCGACGCGGTGGCCGAGCACGCGCTGGCCCTCATGCTCGCGGTCGCGCGGCAGGTCCCAGCAGTTGACCGGGCGATGCGCGGAGGTCAGTGGCCCCGCGAGCTTCTGACCCAACTCACCGGAAAGACGCTCGGCGTGTTCGGACTCGGCACGATCGGAAGCCGGGTGGCCACCATGGGGAAGGCCATCGGGATGCACGTGCTCGCCTGGAGTGCCCGGGGCAACACCGGGCGCGCGAAAGCCCTGGGAGCCCGCCCGGCCTCGAAGGAGGACATTCTCCGCGAGGCGGACGTCGTGACCCTCCACCTGAGGCTCGAGACCCAGACGCGCGGCTTCCTCGGACGGAAAGAGTTCGCCCTGATGAAGCCCACCGCCATCCTGGTCAACACTGGGCGCGGGGCCCTGGTAGATCGCGAGGCGCTGCTCGAGGCGCTGCGCGGGCGAAAGATCCTGGGAGCTGGCCTCGACGTCTTTCACGAGGAGCCGCTCAAGCCGGACGACCCGATCCTCGCGGTTCCCAACGTCGTGCTCTCCCCCCACGTCGCGGGTCAGACGCCGGAGGTGATCCGGGACGGGCTTCTCCGCGCCGTGGAGAACGTCGAGAATTTCCTCAAGGGCGCCCCCACCGACGTCGTCGTCCAGCCCGCTACCCGACGGCACGGATGACGAGCCAGATCCCGACCACCGCGAGGAAGCCCAACACCACCCGGTTGAACGTCACCTGATCCACCCGATCCTGGGTCTTGAGGCCGAGCCAGAAGGCGCCGAGTCCGAGCCCCGTCGCCAGCACTGACAGCCCGAAGAGCCGCCACGTCAGGAGGCTGAAGTAGATCACCGAAGCGAGCTGGGCGATTTTGTAAACCAGAAACGAGAAGGCGATCGAGCGGATGAACTCGGCCTTGTCCATCCCGAGGGCGTAGAAGTAGAGGACGAGCGGGAGACCGGGCACGTTGGTGATGCCGCCCAGCACTCCGGCGAAAAGCCCGACCGGCGGCGAAAGGTAGCGCTCGAGGCGGGACGGGACACGGAACGAGAGCCGGCTCACGTTCACGGCCACGAAGAGAATCAGGAATGCGCCCAGGATCAGCAAGAGCCTCTGCGAGGAAACGCGGACGAGAATCTGGGTCCCGAGAAAGGTCCCCCCGATCCCGCACAGATACAGGATCCAGTGGCGCCTGAGGGTATCGGGCAGACCGGGCTTCCGGACAGCCTGGATACCGTCAAAGACGATGTTGGGGAGGATCAGGATGACGATAGCCGTCCGGGGCTCAAGGAACAGCGCCAGGATCGGGGTGGAAATGGTCGGGAAGCCAAAGCCAATGGCGCCCTTGATGTAGGACGCCAGCAGGACCGCGAGGAGGCTCAGCCCCGCAGGGACTCCCACAACACCTCGGCGGGATGCTTGGCGCGGCGACCGGCCAGGTGCTCGATCTGCTGGCGGCAGGAAATCCCCGGCGCGACCACCTCGACGCCCGCGCCCGCCGCTTTCACGGCCGGGACGAGACGGCGGTTTCCGAGGGCGACCGAGAGGTCGTAATGCTCCCTCTCGAAGCCGAAGGACCCGGCCATCCCGCAGCAGCCGGAATCCACCTCCTCCACGTCGAAACCGGCCCATTTGAGGGCCGCCACGGTGGGCGCCGTCCCCACCAGCGCCTTTTGATGGCAGTGGCCGTGGAGCAGCGTCTTGCGGCCGTTTCCGGCGAACGAAAGGGAAAGTCCGTTTTGTCGCTCGCGCTCGAGAAACTCCTCCAGGAGCAGGCTCTGCCTGGCCACCTGCCTCGCCGCGTCGTTTCTCAAGAGGTCCACGTACTCGTCCCGGAGGGTGAGCAGGCACGACGGCTCCAGGCCGACGATGGCCACGCCCCGGACCGCGTAAGCCAGGAGCCGCTCGACGTTCCAGGCCGCGTGGGCTTTGGCCTCGGCGAGCATGCCTTTGGAGATGAGCGGCCGGCCGCAGCACTTCTTGTCCACCAGCCTCACCCGATAGCCCGCCGCCTCCAGCAGCTGAACCGCGGCCATCCCGATGTGGGGCGCGTTGTAGGTGACGAAGG
>JACQCL010000155.1 GCA_016201645.1 Candidatus Rokuibacteriota bacterium | reverse complement strand
TGCTGATCGTGGTGGCCATCATCGGAATCCGGGCCGCCAAAGCCTTAATGCTCTACCAGAACATCCAGGCCCGCGCGGGCATCGCCAAAGCCCCGGCCGACACGCCAACGCTCGCCTACGGGCTCACCATGTATCTGGGACACTGCCGGGCTTTCCCACCATCTGGAGCCGAGACTCCCGGAGGTCAGTGTAACGGGAGCGGCCTCCGCACCGTCAGCCTTTCCCAGCAGAACGCTTTAGGTCAAGCAGTCGGTCCGTTCCTGTCGCCCGTGCCCAGCGCAGCGACGGGCTGGACGCCTTACACCGCCGGAACCTACAGAATCAGTACGAGCGGGGACAGCGTCGTCGGGTCGGTTCCATGATGATCGCGGGCCTCTGTGCCATGGGCGCGATGGTAGGAAGTTTTCTCAACGTGTGCGCCTCTCGGCTACCCAAGGGGAGGAGCCTGTGGATGCCCGGCTCGGCCTGCCCCGCCTGCGGGAGCCCGATCCGATGGTACGACAACATCCCTGTGCTCAGCTTCCTTGTCCTCCAGGGGCGGTGTCGCGACTGCAGGGGGCGGATCGCGTGGCGGTACCCGATCGTCGAGATGGGGACGGCGTTGCTGTTCACCCTCGCGTACATTCAGATCGGGTGGCACTCGGATCTTCCGCTCGCCCTTTTCCTTCTGTCCGCCCTCATCGTCATCACGGCCATTGACCTCGAGCACCAGTTAATCCCCGACCGCATCACGCTCCCGGGCATCGTGGCCGGCTTCGCGGGCAGCGCGCTGCTGGGCCGGGGGTCCTGGTTCAATTCGCTCCTCGGCATCCTGCTCGGCGGCGGCGCCTTCTTCCTGGTTATCGTGCTGAGCGGAGGCGGGATGGGAGGCGGCGACATGAAGCTCGGCGCCATGCTCGGCGCATTCCTCGGCTGGAAGCTACTGCTCCTCGGACTCTTCCTGGCGGCACTCCTGGGGGGTGCTGTCGCCGTCGCGCTCCTCGTGGCAGGCCGGAAGGGCCGAAAGGATCCGCTCCCCTTTGGCCCGTTCCTGGCCTTCGGGGGGGCGATCAGTCTGTTTTGGGGGGAGGGCATTCTACGATGGTATCTGAGCGGGTTCGCCAACTAGACGATCGAGGCTGGAGCCTCGCCGAACTGCTCGTCGTGATCGCCGTCATCGCGATTCTCTCCGCGGTGGCGATTCCACTTTTCATCACCTACATGCAGAGCTCGAACGTGAGGGCTGGCGCCCAGGAGATTCGGACCGCCATGAATCGGGCCAAACAGCTCGCGATCACTCAGCGTCAGCCCATCTGCGTCTGCGCCCCGCCCACCTGCGTCCCGGCTGTTGGCAACGGCTATCAGTTCCGCCAGAACACGTGCGCGGGCGCGCTCGTGCCAGCCACGACGGCTCCGGGATCCGATGCGACGGGCACGTTCCGCCTCCAGAATAACGTCGTGGTCACCGTCAGTCCCGGGAACGTGGCTCCGGTCTTCACTCCGCTGGGCGGCGCGGCTCCAGCGGGACAATTGAGAGTCACGGGCCCCACCGGAAACTTTCTCACGGTGACCGTCTCGGGCGCCGGGCGAATCGCGACGCCATAGCCGCGGTTCTCCGGTTTCGGTCACCCCTTCGTCCCGATGGCGAGACCCCCTGTCAGCGGCGAGACGGGCCGTTCGACAGGTGTCAATAGTTTCTGATTTCCTGAGCGCAGGGAACGTCGTAATGCCCCATTTTCATTCATCTTCCCTCCTGGGTCTGCGTGGCTTTCCCCCTGGCACATGCGATGCGTCTTCCGGCTTTTCGTGGATTTCCTTGGCGATAGGAACGCCCGCTTCACGCGCGACGTGACGCGCGTCGGCCGGCCCCTGAGAGCAGGGTCTCGGCCGACAGAGCCACTGTGGGGCAGGGTCCGCCTCGACCAGGACGGGGCCGCCTGTCCAGAAAACCCCTAGGCCTTGCCCCTGCACGGGGTTTCCTCCCGTCTCCGTAGTGGCAACGGCATGTCCCAGAGAAAAGTTGACTTTAAAAATTCGAAGTTCCTATAATCTCTCCAATTCGGCAATTTTGCTTATTTTAAAGGGGTTTTGTTCTTCCCTCTCACAGGGCCCCCTGGGGGGCCTTCGGACCAGGGACGAGTTGAAGCTTCCCCGTTCCGGGCCTGCCAAGCCCGGGTAAGGAGCCAGGGATGGGTTTGTTTTCTCGGAAAAAGTCGGCCTTCGGTCTCGACGTAGGCTCCAGCACCCTCAAGGTCGTCCAGCTGGAGCCGGGCTCGAAGGGATACGCCCTCAGAGCGTTCGCCATGGTCGATCTCCCGCCGGACGCGATCGGCGAAGGGATGATCAAGGATCCACCGGTCGTCGTGGACGCGATCAAGGAGGTCGTCGGGAAGGCCCGCGTCCAGTCCAAGGAGGCCGTCATCTCCGTCTCAGGCCGAGAGCTGATCATGAAGAAAATCCAGCTCCCCAAGGTCAACCCGAAGGAGCTGGGAGACGCGATCATGCTCGAAGCCGAGCACCATATCAACCTGCCCATCGAAGAGGTTTACCTGGATCATCAAGTCGTCGGGCAGTCGGCCGGTCAAGGCGGGACGATGGACGTTATGCTCGTGGCGGTCAAGAAGACCAAAATCAACGAGTACGTGGCGGTGGTGGAAGAGGCGGGGCTCTCTCCCGTGGTGGTGGACGTGGACGCCTTTGCCGTCCAGAACCAGTACGAGATCAATAATCCTGAGGCACCCGCCGAGGCGGTGGCCCTCATCGACATCGGCGCCTCCGTCATGAAAACGAACGTGATCCGCGGCGGCTCCTCGATCTTCGCCCGCGACATCGCCTTCGGCGGGAACAACTACACCAGGGCCATCTGCCAGCGGCTCAACATCCCCTTCGAGAAGGCCGAGGCGGCAAAACGGGGTCAGGAGGTCCCCGGGGTCAGCTGGGAGGATCTGGTGCCGTCGCTCGAGGCAGTCTCCCGTGAACTGTCGCTGGAGATCCAGCGGACCTTTGACTACTTCGCGTCCACGACGGAATCAGAGCGGATCAGCCGGATCGTCCTCTCGGGCGGCTGCGCCAGGCTTGCCGGGGTGGACGAGTTCCTCTCCTCCAGCTGGGGAGTCCCTGTCGAGGTGGTCAAGCCCTTTCAGAACATCCAGTTCGACCCGAACCGCTTTCCCGCGGACGACCTCTACGCCGCCGGCCCGCTCCTGGCGGTGGCGGTAGGGCTCGGAATCCGACGCGAGGGAGACAAGCCCGCATGATCAAGATCAACCTCCTCCCCGCGCGGCCGCGCCGGCGGTTCGCGATCACGCTCCCCACCCTGCCGGGGCTCGGCCTGCTCTTCGGCGCGCTCTACGCGGCCGCCATCGTGCTCGTGGGGGGCTACTGGTTCTGGCTGAGCCAGGAAGGCCGGAGTCTCACGGCCGAGAATGCGCGGCTCGACACGGAGATCGCGCAGTACAAGGCGGCCATCGCCGAGGGCAACCGCTTCAAGAAAGAAAAGGAGGAGCTGGAGCGCCGGGTGGCGTTGATCGATCTCATCGCCCGGAACCAGCAGCGGCCGGTGTACCTCCTCGATAGCCTGGCTGACACGCTTCCACCCGACGTCTGGCTCACCTCGATGGAGGAAAAGGACCGGGTGCTGAAGATCGCGGGCTCGGCGTTCTCCTCAACGGCGCTCGCCGACTTCATGGCCAACCTGAAGGGGTCGGGCAAATTCCGGGACGTGGACCTGATCGTCTCGCGGCAGGACTTGACCAAAACCCCCCGGCTCGTGACCTTCGAGGTCACCTGCCGGTTCGAGATCTAGCGACATGGCGTTCGAGATCATCACCCAAGCCCCGCGCACCCAGAAGATCATCCTCGGAGTGTTCGGGCTCGCTATTCTGGTCGCCGGCGGGTACTTCTTCCTGCTCTCGCCCAAGATGGTCGAAGTCGGCGACCTCCGGGGGCAACGGGCGGCCAAGCAGGCGGAGCTCATGCAGAGCCGGGCGGTGGCGGCAAGCCTGGCGCGCTTCAAGCAGGAGGCCCAGGTCCTTCGCGCCAAGCTCGAAACGGCCAAGGAACGGCTGCCGTCCGAAAAGGAGATCCCGGGCCTCTACCGCCAGGTCTCGGACCTGGCCTTTCAGTCCGGGCTCTCGGTCGGCCTCTTCCAGCCGAAGGATCCGGTCACGAGGGACGTTTACCAGGAGGTTCCGATCACCATCAACGCCGAAGCCGGCTATCACCAACTCGGCAGCTTTTTTGACCGTCTCGCCCGGCTTCCCCGGATCGTCAACCTGACGGATCTCAAGTTGGCGGGGATCGCGAGACCCACGGGGACGGTCCGGGCCGATCTGATCCTCACGACGTATGTCTTCCGTCCCGAGGGGGCGCCTCCACCCGCGCCGCCGACCGGAGGAGGCCGATGAGGCCCCGATGGTTCGTCGCCCTTGGGTTGATCAGCCTTCTCGGCGGGTGCGGCGGCGCCGCACCTCCGACCCCGGCGCCTCCGCAGCCCGCGGCACCCGCACCCGCCGCCGGTGGTAAGCTGGGAGCCCCGCCGGTGGCAATGCCAAAGGAGCCGGAGTTCCCGCCGCTCCCGGTAGTGACGTACGACCCCAAGGGACGACGAGACCCGTTCGCCTCACTGGCTACGACCGAGGGAAGCAAGGCTCTGTCTGTGGCCTCGGTGAAGCTTGTGGGCATCCTGGAGGGACGGCAGGGACGCCTGGCACTCGTAGAGGCCCCGGACGGCCTGGGGTACATCCTCCGAAGCGGAGATCTGATAGGTGACGGCCGGGTTGTGGAGATCGGCCGAGACAACGTGACTTTCGCAGTGGCGCAACGACCAGGGTTGCCTACGACCCGGCTCGTGTTGCGACTCAAAACGGAATAAAGGGGGGAGAGCGATGAAGCGGTTTGGATGGATGTGGGGTTTGCTCCTCGGTCTTGGGCTGGTGGGCGCGCTGGTGGCCCCCGGCTCCGGGGAGTCTCCGACCGGGGATTCGCTTGTCCAGCTCCGAGAGATCGCCGTGGAGCCGCGTAACGACGGACTCGCGGTTCAGATCAAAACGAGCGGCCCGACTGCGTACCAGACCTCTCTCATTGATACGCCGACCCGCCTCATCATCGACCTCGAGTCCACCGGCTACGGCTGGCGCAAGACCCCGCTGATTGTGGAGATGGACCCGCTCCGCCAGATCCGCGGGAGCCAGTTCAGGAAGGGCGTGTCCCGCGTGGTCCTCGAGTTGACCCGAAAGGTGGGCTACCGGATCGAGGAGGGGCCGGAGGGTCTCACCGTCATGCTTGAGCCCTCCGCGACAGCGGCAGCGCCGGCGAAAGCTGAAGCCAAGCCCGTCGAGGTCGCTAAAGCCGAGCCGGCAGACGCTAAGCCGAGCGCGGAGGCCGCATCGCCGGCAGACTCCGAGCCGCCTGCGGCGAAGGCTGAGGCGCCGAAGCCCGTTGAGCCACCGGCCGTCCCAAAGGCCGAGGCTCCGGTTCAGGAAACGGCAAAGGAGACTGAGGCCCCCAAGGCGGAGCCGGTCAAGCCCCCAGCGCTTTCACCCAAGGCCAAAGCGCCAAAGCAACCCGTCGTGGCCGCCGCTCCCCCGCCTCCGATCCGTCTGGCTCAGGCGGCTCAGACCCCGCCCGTTGCCAACGGGTCGAGGTTGATCTCGCTGGACTTCAAAGACGCGGACATCACAAATATCCTCCGCATCCTCGCAGCGGAGAGCGGGAAGAACATCGTGGCGGGCGACGACGTGAAGGGCAAGCTCTCCATCTCGCTCCACAACGTGCCGTGGGAGCTGGCCCTGGAGACAGTCCTGGAGGCGAGGGGGCTCCAGAAGCTGGAAAAGGACAACGTCATGAGGATCGTCTCCACCGAGCAGCTCACCCGGGAGCGGGAGGCCAAGGCCAAGGCGGAAGAGGCCAAGGTGAAGGGCGAGGCCGAGGCCAGGACGAAGCTCGCCGAGGCCCAGCTCAAGGAGGCGGAAGCCCAGCAGAAGAAGCGTGCCGCCGAGGAGGCCATGGCCGAGGCCCAGGCCCGGGGGCCGCTCCGGGAGGAGACCGTCCGCGTCAACTACGCCGACCCCGAAGATGTCGCCAAAACCCTCCAGGGGATTTTGGGGATTCCCGAAGGCGGAGCGCCCGCTGCAGCAGGGCTCACGCTCCAGCCCGGGGTGACACCCAGCTTGGGTCTCGGCGGGGCTCCCCCGACTGGTGCCCCGCCCTTCTCCTCGCTATACGGCCCCCAGGCCGGGGACGTGCCGGCTGGCGGAGCGCCGATCTCCGCCAGCGCCGAAGTCCTGGCCAAAGGGTTGACGATCCGAGCCAACAAGGCGAC
>JACQCL010000143.1 GCA_016201645.1 Candidatus Rokuibacteriota bacterium | reverse complement strand
GCGGCGGCGAGCACACGGACGGCCGCGCGCCAGATGTCGGGACCCGTGCCGTCCCCCTCGATGAACGGGATGATCGGCTGATCGGGGACCTGGAGCTTTCCGTGCTGGATCGTGACTTTCTCGCCCGCCGGAATCCCGACTTTGCCTGGCATGGTTGTCCTATTTCAGCGCGTTGAGGGCCGAGCCGGCCCTGAACCACCCGATCTGTTCCGCGGTGAGGCTGTGGTTCGCCTTGAAAGAGACCGTGCGGCCGTCAGGCTTGCGCAGCGTGACGGTCACGGGCTTGCCCGGCGCCAAAGCCTGGAGCCCCAGCACGCTCACCCGGTCGTTCTGCTCGAAGAGGTCGTAGTCCTGCGGGTCGGCGAAGGTGAGCGGCAGGATCCCCTGCTTCTTCAGATTCGTCTCGTGAAGCCGCGGGAAGCTCCTGACGAGGACCGCGTTCACGCCGAGGTAGCGCGGTGACATGGCCGCGTGCTCACGGCTCGAGCCCTCGCCGTAGTTCTCGTCCCCGATCACGATCGAGCCGACCCCCTTGGCCTTGTAGCGGCGGGCGATCTGGGCGATCGGCACGCCCGACTCGCCAGAGAGCACGTCAGTCCCCTTCCCTGCCTCGGGGTAGAACGCGTTCGTGGCGCCCAGGAACATGTTGTCGCTGAGCTTGTCGAGATGGCCGCGGAAGCGGAGCCAGGGCCCGGCGGGAGAAATATGGTCTGTGGTCGTCTTCCCCTTGGTCTTGATCAGGATCACGAGGTCGGTGAAGTCCCGGCCGTCCCAGGGCGGGAACGGCTCCAGCACTTGGAGCCGCTCGCTCGTGGGGGAAATCTCCACGACAACCCGGTCCCCATCTTCGGCCGGCGCTTCATAGCCTTCCAGACCTTTGGCAAACCCGGCCTTGGGGAGCTCTTCCCCTTCCGGCGGCGTGAAGCGGAACTGCTTCCCATCGGGAGCGGTGAGCGTTCCGTTGACGGGATCGAACTCGAGTGTTCCGGCGAAGGCCAGGGCGGTGGTGATCTCCGGGCTCGTGAGGAAGGAGAGCGTAGCGGCACTGCCGTCGTTCCGGCCGGGGAAGTTCCGGTTATATGAACTGACGATGGAGTTGGTCTCGTTCTTCCCCACGTCCGAGCGCTTCCACTGGCCGATGCACGGGCCGCAGGCGTTGGCCAGGACGGTCCCGCCAATCTTCGCGAAGGTCTCCATGATGCCGTCGCGCTTGATGGTCTGATAGATCCTGTCCGAGCCGGGGGTCACCAGAAACGGGACCTTCGTCTTGAGCCCGGCCTTGAGCCCCTGCATCGCGATATGGGCGGCCCGCCTCATGTCCTCGTAGGAAGAGTTGGTGCAAGACCCGATGAGCGCGGCCTTCAGATTGGCGGGCCAGCCATTCGCTTTCACCTCGGCGGCGAGCTTGCTGATCGAGCGCGCCCGATCCGGCGAGTGGGGGCCCACGATGTGGGGCTCAAGGGTGGAGAGATCGATCTCAACGATCTGGTCGAAGAACTTCTCCGGCGCCTCGCGCACCTCGGGGTCGGCGACCAGGTGCTCGCGGTGCTGCCGCGCGAGCTTGGCGACGTCGGCGCGCTCGGTCGCCTCGAGGTACGCCGCCATCCGGTCGTCGAAGGGGAAGATCGAGGTCGTCGCGCCCAGCTCCGCGCCCATATTGCAGATGGTTCCCTTCCCCGTCGCGCTGATGGACTCGGCGCCGGGGCCGAAGTACTCGAGAATCTTGTTGGTCCCCCCCCTGACCGTGAGGAGCCCGCAGAGGTATGTGATCACGTCCTTGGGCGCGGTCCAGCCGGAGATCTTCCCGGTCAGCCTAACGCCGATCAGCTTCGGGTGGAGCACCTCCCAGGGAAGGCCCGCCATGACCTCGCCGCAATCCGCCCCGCCCACCCCGATGGCGAGCATCCCGAGCCCACCGCCGTTGGGCGTGTGGGAGTCGGCGCCGATCATGAGCCCGCCGGGGAAGGCGTAATTCTCGAGGACAACCTGATGGATGATGCCGGAGCCGGGCTTCCAGAAGCCGATCCCGTACTTCTTCGCGGCCGAGCGGAGGAAGTTATAGACCTCGTTATTCTCGGTGACCGCCCGACGCATGTCATCCGAGGCGCCGCTCTCAGCCCGGATCAGGTGGTCGCAGTGGAGGGTGCTTGGAACCGCGACGCGCTTCTTCCCCGAGTGCATGAACTGGAGGATCGCCATCTGCCCGGTGACGTCCTGCAGGGAGACGCGGTCCACCCGGAGGCGGAGGGTCGCCTTGCCGCGCTCCCACTCCTGGGCGTCGAAGTTGTCGGCGTGGACGACAAGAATTTTTTCGGTGAGGGTGAGGGGCCGGCCGAACTTCCTGCGCGCCCTGGCCAGGCGCTCCGGCATGGACTCGTACAGTTTCTTGATCTCCGCGGCACCCATCGGGGGCCTCCTGATCGCCGCCGGAAGCCGATCAAACGCATCGCCTCCCACCCCTGCGGGGGCAGGAGGCGATCATGTCCCGCTCTCGAAGTGACAAACCTACGCTAGCACGGGGCTCCGGAGGTGTCAAGATGACGACGGGCGCTAACTACTTGAAAAATCTATTTCCGACGCAGTTTCAGGATGCTGTCGGCGGCTGACAATTCCATCGGGCAGACCTCGGACGCACAGGCAGACGGGCGTGCTCAGAGCAGTGTCCCCCGGAGGATGAGGCTTGCCAGACTAAAGTAGATGACGAGCCCGCTCACGTCCACCAGCGTCGCCACGAAGGGGGCGGACGCGTTTGCCGGGTCGAAGCCGAGCGTCCGGAGAAGGAACGGGAGCATGGAGCCGGCCAATGTTCCCCACAGGACCACCCCCACCAGGCTCGCCGCCACCGTCAGCCCGACCAGGACGTAATGCTCCCCGTACAGGTGGAAGGCCCACTGCCAGAGCAGGATGCGGGTGAGCCCGATGACGCCGAGCAGTGAGCCCAGCGCCAGTCCCGCGCCCACCTCGCGCGACATCACCCGCCACCAGTCCCGGAGCCGGACCTCCTCGACCCCCATGGCCCGGATGACGAGGGTCGTGGCCTGGGAGCCCGAATTGCCGCCACTGCTGATGATGAGCGGGACGAAGAGCGCGAGGACAACCGCCCGCGCGATTTCCTCCTCGAAGTAGCCCATCGCCGAGGCCGTGAGCATCTCGCCGAGGAAGAGCACCGACAGCCACCCGCCGCGCTTGCGGATCAGGCGCCCGAGGCCGACCTGGAGGTAGGGCTCTTCCAGTGCCTGCGTCCCGCCGATCTTCTGAATGTCCTCCGTCGCCTCCTCCCGCACCACGTCCACGATGTCGTCCACGGTCACGATGCCCTTCATCCGCCCCTCGGGGTCCACGACCGGGATCGCCATGAGATCGTGCTCGGCGAGCAGACGGCCGACCTCCTCCTGGTCCGTCTCTTCCCTGACCGCGACCACGTCGGTCCGCATCACGTCCCTCACCGTTTTGTCGAACGGGGCCGTGACCAGCTCGCGGAACGACACCACCCCGAGGAGGCGCTGCTCCGCATCCAGCACGTACGCGTAGTAAATCGTCTCGACCTGATCCGCCACCTCGCGCCGGAGGTAGCTGATGGCCTCGTCGACCCGCAGGTCGGGACGGACGCGCGCGAACCGTGGGTTCATGAGCCCACCCGCGTCGTCTTCGGCGTACGCCAGGAGGGCCGCCACCTCCTTCCGCGTCGGCTCGTCCAGGAGCTCCATGAGCGCCTCGCGCACCTCCCCCGGCGCCTCCTGGACGCAGTCGGCGGCGTCGTCGGGAGCCAGCGACCGCATCCACAGCCGGCGCTCGGCGGGCGGCAGCGCGAGAAGGATCTGGGCGTGACCCCTGGCGTCCAGGCCGAGGAAGAAGTCCTGGGCCTCCGCGCGCGGCAGCCGCTCAAACTGCCGGATCCGCTTGGCGGGAGGGAGGGCCGGCCACGCGTTTTTCAGGTCAGAGACGGTCCGTCCCTTCCGCATCTCCCGCTTCATGACGTTCCCTTGACGAAGACCGTGGTGGCGAGACCCGGGGCATGGTCGGCACAGTGGAGCGCGGCGCAGAGCCCGGCCCTGCGCCCCCCCAGGATCAACACATCCGTCTCGATCGTCTCCACGTCACCTGCCCTTCACCCTGGCCTCCTCCACCACCGCATCGAAGATTTCGTCAATGATCCGCTCAAACTGCCGCGCCAGCGCAAGCGCGGCAGGGCTGGGAGGTGGGC
>JACQCL010000002.1 GCA_016201645.1 Candidatus Rokuibacteriota bacterium | reverse complement strand
GGGATGACCACCAAGGACCTGGCCAGTCTCTTCACCGAGTTCTACCAGGCCGACACTTCCCTCACGCGCAAATACGAAGGGACCGGGCTCGGCCTGGCGATCACCAAGCGGCTAGTGGAAGCCATGGGGGGGATGATCACGGTCCAGAGCCAGGCGGGTGAGGGGTCCACGTTTACCCTCACGCTCCCCCTGGTCGCCGCGGGCACCGAGGCCGAGACCGTCACACTCCTACCGGCGGTGAAGCGGGCCAAAGTCGCCGCGCTCCCGGTCCTGGAGGGGAAGCGCCGGATTCTCGTCATCGACGACGATCCGGAGATCCACACCCTCATCGCCGAGAACCTCAAGGAAACCGGCTCGGAGTTCCTGCGCGCGCTGGACGGCGAGGAGGGGCTCAGGCTCGCCCGCGAGGCGCGCCCCGACGTCATCCTCCTGGACATCCGGATGCCCGACAAGGACGGCTGGGAGGTCCTGCACGATCTCAAGGCCAACACCATCACGGCGGCGATCCCCGTCGTCATCATGAGCTCCGTGGACAACAAGTCCCTGGGCTTCTCGCTGGGCGCGGCGGATTATCTCGTCAAGCCGGTTCAGCGGGACGGCCTCTTCGAAACCCTGGCCCGCCTCTCGATCGGCCCCGGCTCCGGGTACATTCTCGTGGTGGACGACGACCACGAGTCGGCCACGGTGGTGAAGGAAGCGCTGGAGATCCGGAACTTCACGGTCGCCGTGGCATACAACGGCAAACAGGCGCTCCAGACGGTGAAGCAGCAGATTCCCCGCCTCATCGTTCTGGACCTGATGATGCCCATCATGGACGGCTTCGAAACGCTCGCCCAACTCCGAAGCGAGCCGGCCACCAAGGACATCCCTGTCGTGATCCTGACCGCCAAGGATCTCACCCAGCGGGAGCGCGCGGCGCTGGACGGGAAGATTCAGGCCCTCTTTCAGAAAGGGCAGGTCTCCCTCGACCAGCTCATCACTGACGTTCAGAACGCCATCACGCGGCACCCGGCAGGTATGTGATGCTACCCCTGGTGCTCGTCGTCGAGGACATCGAAGACAACCTGATCCTGATCAAGAGTCTCCTGGAAATGGCCGATTTCCGCGTCGTGGAGGCCCGGGACGGGCGCGAGGCGATCACGCAGGCGCAGGCCCACCATCCCGACCTCATCCTCTTGGACATGTCGCTCCCCGAAATGGACGGCTGGACCGTGGCCCGCACGCTGCGCCAGACACCCCAGTTCGGCTCGACCCCCATCGTGGCCATCACGGCCCACGCCATGCCCGGCGACCGGGAGAAAACACTGGATGCCGGGTGCGACGAGTTCCTGACCAAACCCATCGATGTCCCCAATTTCCTGCCGACCATCACCAAGATCTTGGAGCGGAAGAGTGGCTGAGCAACTGCCGAAGGCCACCGTCCTGATCGCCGACGACAACCCGGACAACGTCGAGCTCGTCCGCGAGGTCCTGGAGGGGGCGGGATACACCGTCGTGACCGCGTATGACGGCGACGAGGCGCTCCTGAAGGTGGCAGAGTCGAACCCGGACCTGATCATCCTCGACGTCATGATGCCGGGGAAGGACGGCTTCGAAGTCTGCCGCCGCCTGAAGAAGTGGGAGCAGACGCGCAACATCCCCGTGCTCATGCTCACGGCGCTCCAGGAGGTGGCGGACAAGGTCCGGGGGATCGAGTCGGGCGCCGATGAGTTCCTCACCAAGCCCGTGGACATGGTCGAGCTTCAGACGCGGGTCAAAGCCCAGGTGAAGGCCAAGATTTACCGCCAGCAGGTCATCGAGAAGAACGCGCTGCTGGAGAAGATCCTGACCCGTTACCTGCCCGACGAGGTGATGGCCAAGGTTCTCGAGGATTCCAGCCTGCTCAAGCTCGGTGGCGTGCGCGACTTCGTGACGATCCTCTTCGCCGACCTCACGGGGTTCACCACCTTCGCCGATTCCGTCCCCCCCGAGGACGTCATGGAGACCCTGAACCAGACCTTCTCCCGCCTCACGAAGATCGTCGCCGACCACCGCGGGACCTTCGACAAGTACCTGGGGGACGGGTTCATGGCCTTCTACGGAGCCCCCATCGCCTCTGACAACGACGCCCTGAACGCCGTGCGGACCGCCGTGGAGATGCGGGAGGCTTTCCAGGAGCTGACGGAGCGCTGGGGGGACAGCCCCCGGGGCCAGCTCGGCCTCGCCGTGGGAATCAACTCCGGAGAGGCCATCGTCGGGAACCTTGGATCGGAGCGGATGATGAACTACACCGTCATCGGCGACGCGGTGAACGTCGCTGCCCGTCTCGAGGATCTGGCCGGCCCGGGCCAGATCCTGATCGGCGAGGCCACCCACACCCTGGTCGAGGATCTGGTGGTCGCCCGGAAGTTCGGCGAGGTCGAGCTCAGGGGTCGCTCCAAGCCTGTGACGGCCTACGAGCTCGTCCGCCTCTTCAAGCCGGTGTAACGCCCACCCGCTTGCGCTTGACTCGCGACCCTACGGCACTTCGTCGAGGGTGACGCGGCGGCCCAGGCGCGAGGAGAGCTGAGCGGCCTCCACCACCTGAAGGGCGCGAAGCCCGTCCTCCACGCTTACTGAAGGGCGGCGGCGCCCGGCGACGGATTCGAGGAACTCCTCGAGCTCCCGGCGAAGCGGCTCCGTCCCCTCCGCCTTGATCTCCTCCCGCTCCCCCTCCAGCGCGGCCCATTGGCCATCCCGGCGCTGGTGCTGCTGGCCAAAGACCGTCACGACGGACCGGCCGAAATCGGCCACCAGGCTCCCGCGCTCTCCCACCACCAGGCAGTCCCGGTAGGTGCCCGGCACGAAGTAGCCGGCCTCGACGAAGGCGGGCACGTCCCCGTACTCGACGGTGGCGAAGGACAAATCATCCAGCCCCCGGCCCAGGTAATCCCGCAGCGTGGCCGTCACGGCCGTCGGGGCCCGCCCCAGCAGGTGAGCGAAGAGGTCGAAATAGTGAATCGCATCGGTCTGGGTGACGCCGACGTCGGTCCGGGGGCGCTTGAACCCCGCGAAGCGGCCGGTGAGGTACCGAACCCGGCCGATTCGTCCTTCGGCGAGGCAACGACGGAGCACATCACTGACAGGGTGAAAGCGGAAAATGTGACCCACCTGGAGCACGCGGCCGGTCGCGCCCACGACCTCCACGAGTTGCCGCGCCTCACGCGCGGTCAGCGTGAGGGGTTTCTCCACAAAACAGTCTTTGCCGTCCCTGAGACAGCGGGTGGTCAGCTCCAGATGCGTGTCCGCCGGGGTCACGATATCCACGGCGTCCACCCTGCTCAGGGCCGAGGCGAAGTCGGAAACGATGCGAGCAGGATCCAGGCCGTTCTTCGCCGCGACCGCGCGACGCTCGGGGGCCACATCAGAGGCCCACACGGTAACTCCGAGGTCCGAGAGCACCCGGAGGTGCTTTTCCCCCCACCGCCCCAGGCCGACGAGCAGGACATTCACGGGCTCACTCCTCCGGGAGGCCGCCGCCCAGGTCTTCGATCACCTGGTAGCGGAGCTGGCGATCCGCCATCCAGCGAACCACCAGGAGATCCAAAAACGCGCTGAAGGCGCGGTTGCCGATGCCGTACTTTGATTGCCCGAAGCGCCGCCGCCGATGGCTGACGGGCACCTCCAGCACCCGGTATCCCTGCATCCTGAGGAGCGTCGGAATGAACCGATGAAACCCGCGGTAGAGCGTGAGCCCGCGAAAGCATTCGCGGCGGAAGGCCCGGAAGGTGCAGCCGCTGTCCTGGATCGAGTCGCCGCTCATGGCGTTCCGCACACGGTTCGCGATCACCGACGAGATCGTCCGAATCCACGAGTCCTCGCGCCGAGTCCGCCAGCCCGTCACCGCATCCCACCGGTCGAGGTGAGAGAGCAACAGCGGGATGTCGTGCGGATCGTTCTGCAGATCAGCGTCCATGGTCACCACCGACCGCCCGCGGACTGCCTTAAACCCGGCGTCGGTGGCTGCGGTCTCGCCGGCATTGGACTTGAAGCGAATCAGGCGCACGCGGGCGTCCCGCTCACGAAACCCGCGGATGACCTCGGCGCTGCCATCCCGGCTCCCGTCGTCCACGAAGACGATTTCGTAGCTGAGCCCCATCGGGGCGAGGACCTCCCGAATTTCGGGCCAGAGCAGGGGCAGGTTGGCCTCCTCGTTGTACACGGGGATGACCAGGGAAAGGTCGAGATCGGTGGGGAGCCGGGAGCTAGGCACCGGGAGGATCAAGCTCGGGCGCCCTCGGATGGGTGCCCTTCCACTCCTCCGTGAGCCGGTGCGGAAGCCGCAAGCGATCGAGCACACGCGCCAGCGTGTGAATGATGAGATCGTCAATTTGCTTCGGACGGTGGTAGAAGGCCGGCATGGGGGGGAGCAGGACCACCCCCATTTCGGCCAGGGCCAGGAGACAGCGGAGGTGGCCCGCGTGCAGCGGAGTTTCGCGAACCAGGAGGATCAGCGGGCGGCCCTCCTTCAGCGTCACGTCCGCCGCCCGGGAGAGCAGCGTGTCCGAGCGGCAGTAGGCGACGGCGGAGGCCGTCTTGATGCTGCAGGGGACGATGACCATCCCGTCGGTGCGGAAGGAGCCGGACGCCAGGGCCGCGCCGATGTCCCGGTCGTCGTAGTGCCGGTGAGCCAGCGCCTCGACCTCCCCGACCGAGCACTCGGTCTCCTCGACAATGGTCCGCTTGCCCGGCCCCGAAATCACCAGGTGGGTCTCGACCTCCGGGAAGCCCCGGAGCAGCTCGAGGAAACGGATGCCGTAAATCACCCCGCTGGCACCGGTGATGCCCACGACGATCCGCTTCGTGTCAGCCATCTGCGCTCTCTCGGCTAGAGGCGGAAGCGTTTCTTGAACACTTCGCCGCGGGTCTTGTTGTAGAGGACCTCCCATTCCCGGCTCCCCTCAGGGACAGGCCGGGAGTAGGAGGACAGGATCCGGCGAACCTCCTGGTCGATGGATTCCTCGAGCTTGGATTCGTCGGTGAGGCTCCGGATCACCTCGTTCCTCACGTCCTTCCGGATCTCCTCGTCACCGTCCCTCACCACCACCCCGGGAGTGGCCTGGAGCTCGGCGACGATCCGATCCGCCAGATAGAAGATGCGCTCGCGGCTCATCCGCATCAGAGGATAAACCCCCGCTCCCGGGCCAGCTTGCCCCTCACCATCGCCAGAAGACGGGCGTAATCCACGGCCGTGTCCCGGATCTCTTTGGAATGCTCCATGAGAATCTGCCGGGCTTCCGCGTCCAGCCGCTCTTCGGCCTGAAGATTCTCCAAGAGAACCTTGCGAACGGCCGCGCGGGCCGTGGCCTCATCCTTGGCTTCGACGAGCTTCTTGACGACAAGCCGCTTCAGCACGGCGTCGGCTATCCGGTCAGCGATCTCTTCGCGTCGGGGCATCTCGCTGGTTCAACACCGGTCTCAGTCCGCCCAAAGACTACACGGGACGGCTTTGGGGTGTCAAGGCGAAGCCCGCGAGAAATCTAAACGGATTGGTCCTTCCCGAGCAACGGAGCGACCGGCAGGCTGACGGTAAAGCGACTTCCTGCCCCCACCTCGCTCTCCACGCGGACCTGGCCCCGCTGAGCCTCAACCAGGGACTTCACCAGGGCGAGCCCCAGGCCGAGACCCCGCACGTGACCCGTTTCGGGGTGCGGGACACGGGAGTACTTGTCAAAGATTCGGGGCAGCGCCTCCGCCGGGATCCCGATTCCCTGGTCCTCCACCGTCAGCTCCACCCTCTCCGCATCCTCCGCGGAAACGCCCGCCTGGATTCGTACCAGCCCGCC
>JACQCL010000169.1 GCA_016201645.1 Candidatus Rokuibacteriota bacterium | reverse complement strand
CCTTTCACCCCGGGGGGTGCCGGCTATGGCATCCCTCCAGGGAGCCCCGCCATAGTTCTGGCGTCTTGCCAGAGCCCCACCCGGCTGACTGACTGCCCAGCTATCCCTCCCCCTTTCGTCCGCCCCCGCATCTTGGACCTCGGCGCTGGTTCGCCTCCAGTGGTTGTGCTCGCTCCCAGCGGCCTGCCCTGCCCCAAGACCTGGCCGGATATTTGCGTCTCTCCCAGCTATATCGTGGCCATGTTGTCCAGCGAGGTGAAGAGTTCACCGTGAAGAAGCGGAGCGGGGCCCTTCGAGAGATGACAATCCTGGAGGCTCGCGAGCCCAGTCTTCCCATGGACATCCTGGCCCACATCCCCTCCTCCATCTTGATCTTGGACGCGAGCCTCAGGGTGACCTTTGCCAACCGCAACTTCCTCGTCAAGTCGCGGAAGGAGGAAGGGGAGGTGCTCGGGAAGCGGATCAGCGACGTCTTTCCTCCCGTGATCCTCAACGTTACCGACCTGGAGGACCGGCTCAGGAACGTGTACCGGACTGGGCTGCCCTTTGACGGAGGGGAGATGGAGTACCGGGCCCCGGGGCTGGCCGCCCGGGTCTACTTCTACAGCCTGACCCCTTTAAGGGATGAGGACGGGCGGGTCGCGAGCGTGATGCTCTTCATGGACGACGTGACGGAGAAGAAGAGCCTCGGGGAGCGGGTCAGAGAAGTGGAGCGCCACCTGGCCAGCGTGGTGGAGAGCGCCAACGACCTGATTGTCTCCCTGGACGCGGCCGGCGCGGTGATGACCTGGAACAGCGCCGCTGAGCGGGTCCTGTGGTTCACGCCTCGGGAGGTAGTGGGGAAACAGTTTGCCGACCTCTTCTCAGAGTCCGACCGCCCCCACCTTCAAGTTCTCCTGACCGAGCTTGCCCGGGAGGGCAAGGTCCAGGAGATCGAGGCGGGGATGTGGGCGAAGGACGGCCAGGAGCTCCTCATCTCCTGGCGCTTCTCGGCCATGCGGGAGGAGGGCGGTCGGGTGGTGGCCCTGGTGGGGGTGGGGAGGGACCTGACGGAGAAGCGGCACTTGGAACTCCAGTTGATCCAGTCGGCCAAGATGGCCGCCCTCGGGGAGATGGCCGGCGGCATCGCCCACGAGATCCGTAACCCCTTGGCCATCACCTCCTCCGCCGCGCAGATCCTCCTGAAGAAGGGGGCCGACCCTGAGCTTCGGCAGGAGTGCGCCGAGAAGATTTACACCGCCGCCAACCGGGCCGCCGCCATTATCGAAAACCTGCTGCGGTTCGCCCGGCCTTCTGAGGGCATGGTGGAACGGGTGGACGTCAACAGCGCCATCGAAGACACCCTTGGGCTGGTCGGCCACCAGATCTCCCTTCAGTCCATCGAGATAGAAAAGCGCCTGGCCCCGGAGCTCCCGAGGGTGAGGGGGAGCAAGAACCAGCTCCAGCAGGTCTTCATGAACATCATCCTGAATGCCTACCACGCCATGTCCGAGGGAGGGCACTTCATCATCGAGAGCCAACGCGCCCGGCCCAACCATCAGGCGTGGATCGAGATCAGGTTCGCCGACACCGGGTGCGGGATCCCCGAGGAGCACCTCTCCCGCATCTTCGACCCCTTCTTTACCACCATGCCCGTGGGGAAGGGGACGGGTCTGGGGCTCTCCATCGCCTACAGCATCGTCCAGCAGCACGGAGGCTCCATCCGGGTGGAGAGCCAGCTGGGGCGGGGCTCCACCTTGACCGTCAACCTGCCCGCTCTGGGCGAGGAGGAGTAGGGGGGATGGTCGAAATCTTGGTCGTGGATGACGAGAAGGACATCTGCTGGGCCCTGGAGAAGGGCTTGGTGGACGAGGGAGTGCACATCACCCAGGTTCACCGGGGGGAGGAGGCGATCGAATCAGTGCGGGGGCGAAGGTTCGATGTGGCCATCATCGACGTCAAGCTCCCCGGCAAGAGCGGCATCGAGGTCTCCCGCCTCATCCGGGAGCTCGCCCCCCGGCTCCCGATCGTCATGATCTCCGGCTACCACTACGTGGAGGACCAGCCGATCCAGGAGGGGATTCAGCGCGGCGCGTATCAGGGCTTCATCTCGAAGCCCTTTGAGCTGGACGAGGTCTCGGCCCTCCTGAGGCGCCTCGTCAAAGAGGGCTTGCAAAGCCCCTCGCCCCCTCACCCTGCCCTCTCCCCCGCCGGGGGAGAGGATGAAGGTGAGGGGGTTAGGTGAGGGGCAAACAGAAAGGAGGTGAGTGAGCATGGCAGTGGAAAAGGCAATCGCGTCGTCCAGCCTGGTGGAGGTGATCGACAGGATCCTGGACAAGGGCGT
>JACQCL010000150.1 GCA_016201645.1 Candidatus Rokuibacteriota bacterium | reverse complement strand
GGTCCCCGCTCAGCGATGGCTTTCCGCTCCTGCTCCAGGAGAATGTCCTCGTACACGGGCGCCTGGACGCTTTCGATGACCCCGACCGGGATCGGGAACTCCGGCGGGGACAGCTTGGTCAGCACCGAGGCCCTCCACGGATCAGTTTCGTCGTGCACCCAGATCGAGCTTTCGGGAACGTCCTTGGCTCGGACGACGCGCGGGGTCGGACCGTCCAGCACGAGGGCCCGCCGGTCATCCACCGGGCCGAAGATCAGGGGCCGACCGTGCTCGAGGCGCAGCTCGTGGAGCATCTTAGTCTCCCGGTCATAGAGCACGTTCCAGGCGAGGTCGTTGTAGACGTTGCAATTCTGGAGGATCTCGACGAAGGCCGCGCCCTTGTGCTGGGCCGCCCGCTTGAGCGTCTCTTCCATGTGCGCCACGTTGCGGTCCACCGTGCGCGCGACGAACGTGGCACCCGAGCCGCGCGCGAACGCGCACGGGCTGAGCGGCCGGTCCGCGGAACCCGCCGGGGTGGACTTCGTCACCTTGCCGACCTCACTCGTCGGGGAATACTGGCCTTTCGTCAGGCCGTAGATCTTGTTGTTGAACAGGAGGATGGTTACGTTCACGTTTCGACGGAGGACGTGCAGCAGGTGGTTCCCGCCGATGGAGAGGCCATCGCCGTCTCCGGTGACGACGAACACCTTGAGCTCGGGTCGGGCCAACCTGAGGCCGGTGGCGATGGCCGGGGCGCGTCCGTGGATCGTGTGGAACCCGTACGTGTTCATGTAGTAGGGGAATCGGCTCGAGCAGCCGATCCCCGAGATGAACACGATGTTCTCGCGGGCGATGCCCAGGTCCGGCATCATCTTTTGCATCGCGCTGAGAACCGCGTAGTCGCCGCAGCCGGGGCACCAGCGAACGTCCTGGTCGGATTCAAAATCCTTTTTCGTGTATGTCCGGGGGACTTCAGTGACGCGCGGGGGATTGCTCATTTCTTATCCTGTAATAGTTGCTCAATGGTCTCCCGGACCTCCTGGGTAGGAAGGGGGAGTCCACGCACCCGATTGAAGCCAACGGCGTCAACGAGATATTCCGCCCGGAGGACGCGCACGAGCTGGCCGCTGTTGATCTCCGGGACCAGAACCCGCGCGTACTGACGGAGGATCTGCCCGAGGTCCGGCGGCAGCGGGTTCAGGTGGCGCAGGTGAATACTCGCAACCGCCTTCCCCTCCTGCTGGACCTCCTCCAGGGCGGCGGTGATGGTGCCGTAGGTGCTCCCCCAGCCCACGACGAGCAGATCGCCGGCCGCGGGGCCGTTGATGGTGGTCGGGGGGATCTCCTGGGCGACGCGGCGCACCTTTTCCGCCCGCAGGCGCACCATTAAGTCGTGGTTGTCCGCGTCATAGGAGACGGTGCCGGTGACGTCCTGCTTTTCCAGTCCGCCGATGCGGTGCTCGAGGCCGGGCGTTCCTGGGCGGACCCACGGACGGGCCAGCGTCCCCTCGTCCCTGACGTACGGGAAGAACCCCTGCGGGTCGGTCCGGAACGCCACCGGAATCTCCGGTAATGCCTTCGGGTCTGGGATCAGCCACGGCTCGGCGCCGCTCGCGAGGTAGCCGTCGCTTAGGACGATCACGGGGACCATGTACTTCACGGCGATGCGGATCGCCTCGTAGGCGATGAAGAAACAGTCGCCCGGCGTCATCGGCGCCAGCACGACGACGGGAGACTCGCTGCGCCATCCCCGGCCCGCTGGAAGCGCAGATGCCGATCGCCCCGCCGAAGGCGGCGCCGATCACCGCACCGACGGCGGCGATCTCGTCCTCGGCCTGGATGGTTCGAACCCCGAATCGCTTGTGGAGCGACAGCTCGTGGAGGATGTCGCTGGCCGGCGTAATCGGATAGGCCCCGTACACGACGGGGAGCTTGGTGCGCTGGGCCGCCGCCAGAATCCCCCAGGCGAGCGCCCGGTTGCCGGTCATGCTCCGGTAGAGCCCCGGCGGCATCTCCGCGGGCTCGATGCCGTAGCACTCGGTGAAAATCTCGGCCGTCTCGCCGAAGTGATAGCCGGCTTTGAGCGCCCGGGTGTTTGCCTCGGCGATCGCGGCATTCTTGGCGAACCGCCTCGTGATCCAGCTGAGGGTCGGCTCGATGGGACGCGTGTAGATCCACGAGACCAACCCGAGGGCAAAAAAGTTCTTGCAGCGCTCCTTCTCTTTCACGTTGAGGGGGAGCCCCTCGAGCGCGTCCATCGTGAGTCGGGTCACGTCCATCTTGTGAACGCGGTACCGGTCCTCGAGCGCCCGGTCGCCGAGCGGGTTGCTAGTGTAGCCGGCCCGATCGAGGTTCTTCTGCTCGAAGGAGGCCGTGTTCACGATCAGCAGGCCCCCTTCCTTGAGGTCGCCCAGGTGCACCCGGAGCGCGGCGGGGTTCATGGCCACGAGGCAGTCGAGACGATCACCGGGCGTGTACACGCGGCGGCTTCCGAACTGGAGCTGGTAGCTGGACACGCCGAACAGCGTGCCGGCCGGCGCCCGGATCTCCGCGGGGAAGTTCGGCAGCGTGACGAGGTCGGCGCCGGCCCAGGCGGCTTCGGTGGCGAACTGCTCCCCCGTCACCTGCATGCCGTCGCCCGAGTCTCCGGCGAACCGCACGACGGCCCGATCGAGCTGGCGGCGCGGTTTCTCGACAGTCGGTGCGGACGGGACGACGTCGCCCATGGGCTCCTTCTCCCCTTTAACCGGCGTCCACCTGGAGCGGGCGTTTGATCTCGTCTCCCGGGCGCAGATTCAGCACAGCTTCCGGGAAAATTTCCGCCAACCACTTGACCACGTCACTCACCGTCACGATCCCGATGGGCCGGCGCTCGGCATCCACGAGCGGGACGGTTCGGTACCCGGCGTTGTTCATCCGGTTCACGGCGTAGCAAATCCGGTCCTGGGGGGAGAGCGCTTCGGGTTCTGGCGTCATCACCTCAGCCAGCGTCGTCCGGTGAACGTCCCGTCCCTGCCCGACGACGCGCGTGAGGACGTCACGCTCCGTGAAGATGCCGATCAGGCGTCCCTCCCCGTCCACGATCACAACCGCCGCCCGGCGGTTGGCCAGCATCTTCGTGATGGCCTCCTGGACCGTCGCATTGGCGGTGAAACGAATCGGCTCGCTGGGCGCGAGCAGGCTGACGGAGTCGTTGAGGAGCGCCCCCTGGAGCTTTTGAAATTCAACCTCGAGAGACTCGGAGTATTCGTCCTGAAAATCGCTCATGTACGTCCACCTGCCTTCCACGCCCCGCACGCAGACGCCTGCGCTCGTGGCATGAGTTCAAAAGTGAGGCCCGACCTCCCTGGACCGGCTTCCGCCCTCAAACGGGCGAACCATTTCTATGATATCGAAGCCTCTCGGGAATAGCAAGGCAAAGACCTGGAAAAGGGGCTACAGCTCAAGAAGCGCGGCCTTGGGGGCGTGCGTAAGGTTGCGGCAGCCGGCGGCCTCGACCACGACCAGGTCCTCGATGCGGACGGCTCCCCAGCGGGAATAATACAGCCCCGGTTCCACCGTGACGACCTGGCCGGCCCGGAGTGGGTGGTCCACCTTGCTGATGCGGGGCGGCTCGTGGATGTCGAGCCCGACCCCGTGGCCGGTGCCATGGAAAAACCCCTGCATCCGGCCGTCCATGACGCCGGTTTCAAACCCCCGGCCCTCAAGGGTCCGGGCGACCTCGGCGTGAACGGCCTGGCCCGAGGCGCTCTCCCGGATCAGCTCGATGCCTCGGAGCTGTGCGGCGAGGACCGCGTCGTACATCTGCCGGAGCCCGTCCGAGGCCTTTCCCTTGACGACGGTTCGCGTCATATCGGCGAAGTACCGGGTGTGGCTGGAACGCGGAAAGATGTCGAAGACGATGGACTCGTGGGGCCGGATGGGGCCGGCGCCCTGGTTGTGGGGGTCCACGCCGTCGATTCCGCACGCGACGATCGTGTGCTGGGCGACGCAGTCGTTCTCCATCAGGGAGACGTTGATGATCTTCTTCAACTGCTCCACGGTGAGGGGCTTTCCCTGCCAGTACACCTGTTCCCCCCGAATCTGGCTCTCCCTCAGGACCGCGAGCGCCGCCTCGAAAGCCGTCTCCGTGTGGCGTTGGGTTAGGGCGATCGCCGCGATCTCGTCCTCGGCCTTGACGAGGCGTTCAGGGAAGAAGGGGTCGGGCCGGGCCGTGACCCGCACGTCCGTGTCCCGGAGGCGGTCAGCATACTCCAGCGGGAAGTTCGACGGTACGCTGATGGCCTTGACCCCGTAGGCCTCAAGGAGCAGACCGACGATGTCAATGAGGCGGGGCGACTGCCACCGCTGGCGAGCCTTCCCCTCGTACTCCGAGAGCGACAGGACCTCGTCCACCCGGGCCTGGGCGCGCGCCCGATCGATCTCGAGATCACTCATGAGGAGGATTTTCCGGCTACCGACCTGCAGGAAAACGAAGGGGTCGGGAGCGAGGAAACGCGTCGCGTAGTAGAGGTTGGAATCGGACTCGCTGGCGGCGATGAGGAGGAGCGCTTCGTCGCTCATACGCGCGCCAGGATAACACGTGGCCGGCGCAGGCTCAATCGCGGTCGCCCGCCTTGCGGAGGGACTCGATAAACCGGATCACCGTGGGCGAGAGCTGCTTCTGCTTGCGGTGGATGATCCCGACGGGTCGCACCAGGCCGGGGATTCCGAGCGAGACGGCCGCGAGGCTGCCGATCTCCGTTTCCTTCACCACGGTGGGCTGGGGGAGGATACTGACCCCGGCGTCGATGGCGATGGCCTGCTTGATCGTCTCGATGTTATCGAACTCCAT
>JACQCL010000149.1 GCA_016201645.1 Candidatus Rokuibacteriota bacterium | reverse complement strand
GGCTCGGTGCAGATGATGACGCTCGCCGCGATCCCGCTGGATAGCTTCATCGCCCGGCTTGAGCACGGCAGGATCTCCCGCGCCCGCAAGCCCAAACGGCGCTAGCCCGTTCCGCGAGCGCCGAATCCCCCTCGCACCCGCTCCGGAGGCTCCTGAGTGAAAGTGCTCAAAATCGTCCCCGAAAAGTGCACGGGCTGTCTCCGCTGCGAGCTGGCCTGTTCCTATATGCAGACCGGCAGTTTCCAGCCGGCCAAGTCTGTGATCCGCGTCTCGCCCTTCGAGGGACACACCAGCTACGCCCCCTACACCTGCACCCAGTGCGCGGAGGGGTGGTGCATGACCGCCTGCCCCGTCGGGGCCATCACGATCACCCCGGTCGGCGCCAAGGACGTGATAGACGATCGCTGCGTCGGCTGTAAGCTCTGCACCATCGCCTGCCCCTACGGCACGATCTTCTACGACCCCGACACGCACAAGGCCTTCAAGTGCAACCTCTGCGGCGGCGCCCCCGCCTGCGCCGAGGCGTGCCCCACCGCCGCGATCCTCTACGAGGACACCGCGACCTCTGACTGGCTCGCGGACTTCGCGGGGGAGCGCTCCGCCCGTCTCCTGGCCGCGGGAGCCCGGTGATGCCGCCGCGCCACCTGATCATCGGCGCCGGGACCGCGGGGCTGAACTGCGTCCGGACGATCCGCGAGGAGGGCGGCGGGGCCTCGGAGATCACCCTGGTCGCCGCCGAGCGCCCCTATTCGCGCATGGTGCTGCCGTACTATCTCGATCGCTCCATCGCGGAGTCTCACGTGTTCACCGCCACCGCCGCCACGCTTGCGGCCTGGAAGGTGACGACTCATATCGGTAAGAGGGCGGCCAGGCTGAACCCCCAGGCGAACACGCTCACCCTCGACGACGGCACAACGCTCGAGTACGACGACTGCCTGATCGCCACGGGGTCGCGGGCGGTGAAGGCCCCGGTGCCCGGCGCTGACCTGCCGGGAGTTCACTCGTTTTGGACGTTGGACCAGGCGCGTGAGGTCATCGCCGGGATCGGGCACGGGAGCCACGTCGTCATGGTCGGAGCGGGGTTCATCGCTTTCACCATCTTAAACTCGATCCTGTCCCTCGGCGCCAAGCTGACCATTGTGGAGATCGCCCCGCGCATCCTGCCCCGCATGGTTGACGAGACGGGGGCGGTGGTGGTGGAAGCCTGGCTCAAGAAGCACGGCGTCGGGATCCTGACGGGTGCGACGCTGGCCCGAATCGAGGAGGCCCGGGGGAAGAAGCGTCTCAAGTTCAAGAAGGGGAGCGATCTCGTGGCAGACCTCGTCATCATGGCCACGGGCATCAAGCCCAATCTCGAATGGCTTCAGGGATCGGGGATCCGGATCAATCACGGAGTCCTGGTGGACGACCACCTCCGCTCCAGCGTGCCCAACGTGTACGCCGCGGGCGACGTCGCCGAGGGGAAGGACGGTGTGACGGGGGCGCCTGTTGTTCACGCGATTGAGCCCACAGCCATGGAGCACGGGCGTGTGGTCGGCGCCAACATGGCCGGCCGGGACGTGGCCTATCGCGGCAGCCTCAACATGAACATCGTCGAGGTCTGCCGGCTGGACGTGGCCTCCTTCGGCGCCTGGGACGAGCCGAAGACGGAAGCATTCACAGGGCTTCGGCCCGACCGGTCAGCCTACCGGAAGCTCTGCTGGAGCGGTGACCGGCTGACCGGCGCTATCATCATCGGCCGGGCCGGGGACATCTGGAGCACCAACGACGTCGGGATGCTCAAGGGCCTCGTCCAGACCGGCACGCGCCTCGGCGCCTGGAAGGAACACCTCCGGCGGAACCCCTTCGACGTCAAGCCGGCCTTCATCGCTTCTCGGACGACGGCACGGTTGCTCCCCGAAACCATCCTCGGGCGACCCTCGCAAGCACCCGAACTTGCGACGACGGTGACGACATGAGTCCAAGTACTCTCGCTGCCCAGAAAACGGCGGCGGACCCGCATTCCCGGCCAGTCCCGGGAGGCTATGCGGGGAAACTGCTTCGCGTGAACCTCAGCACAGGGAAGATCTGGACCCATCCCTGGACCCCCGAAGAGATGCGACTCTGGGTCGGGGGCGTCGGCCTCGGGGCCAAGATCCTCTACGACGAGGTGGGCTCGAGGGTGAATTGGGATCACCCCGACAACCGGCTCATCCTGGCCACGGGCCCCCTGGCGGGGCTGCCGGTCTGGGGAACGGGCGGGCTGACCGTGGT
>JACQCL010000137.1 GCA_016201645.1 Candidatus Rokuibacteriota bacterium | reverse complement strand
CATGCGCATGGTCCAGAGCCGTCCCCGGTACATCGTCGGATAGACGCCTCGAGTGAAGGGATACTCGCCGGGAAAGCCCAGCTTCTTCTCGTAGTCGGAGGCGCGGACGTCAGCGGGGGTGTACAGCGGTTTGATGGGAATGCCCGAGAGGGACTCGTAGCGCACCCCCCGCTCGGGGGAACCCTTCACAAACGGCTGATAAGTCTCCGCCTCCCACCGCTTCGCGGCCCGCTCGATTTTCTCGCGCTCGTCCATGGTTTGCGTCCCCTCACTGAGTTCCGAGAAGGTGGCGGGCGATGACCAACTTCTGAATCTGCGAGGTGCCCTCGTAGATCTGGGTGATCTTGGCGTCCCGGAAGTAACGCTCGACCTGAAACTCCTTGATGTACCCGTAGCCGCCGTGGACCTGGATGGCGTCGGTCGTCACCTTCATGGCCATCTCGGACGCGAAGAGCTTGGCCATGGAGGCCTCGACGCCGAAAGGCTGACCGGCGCCCTTGAGGGTCGCGGCCCGCCAGACCAGGAGCCGAGCCGCGTCGATCGCCGTCGCCATGTCCGCCAGCATCCACTGGACCATCTGGTGCTGGCCAATGGGGACCCCGAACGCTTTGCGCTCCTTGGCGTAGGCCACCGAACGCTCGAAGGCGCCTGCAGCGATCCCCAGCGCCTGCGCCGCGATGCCGATGCGGCCCCCGTCGAGGGAAGACATCGCGATCTTAAAGCCCATCCCCTCCGAGCCCAGGCGGTTCTCCGCCGGCACGCGACAATCTTCAAACACGAATTCCGCCGTGTCGGAAGCGCGGATACCAAGCTTGTCTTCGACCTTGGGGACGAGAAAGCCCGGCGTCCCTTTTTCGACGAGAAAGGCCGAGATGCCATGGCGCCCCTTCGCGGCGTCCGTCTGGGCGACCACCAGCGCCGCCGCAGCCTCGCGACCGTTGGTCACGAAGGCCTTCCGGCCGTTCAGAACATACCGGCTGCCGTCCGGCACGGCCAGGGTGTGTTGATTGCTGGCGTCGGAGCCCGCCTGGGGCTCCGTCAACGCGAAGCAGCCGATCTTCTGGCCGCTGGCAAAGGGAGTGAGGAATTTCCGCCGCTGATCTTCGGTCCCGTACTTGAGCACAGGATCGCAATAGAGCGAGTTATTCACGGACATGATGACCGCGTGGGAGGCGCACACCTTGGCGATCTCCTCCAGCGCCAGCACGTAGGCGACGGGATCGGCGCCGGCGCCGCCATACGCTTCGGGAACGGCGATCCCCAAGAACCCCAGCTCGCCCATGCGCTTGACGGTCTCGTGGGGGAAGCGCGCCTCCTGGTCAAGCCGGCCCGCGACGGGCTGCACCTCTTTCTCGGCAAACTCCCGCGCGAGAGCCTGGATCATCTGCTGCTCTTCCGTCAATTCAAGTTTCATATCCTCGGAGGGGGGCTACGCCCCCCTTCCGATTCCTCCCCCCTCGGTAACGCGGGCAAAGCCCGCGTTCGAACCGCCATGTCCCTCCCTCGCGGCCATTCGAGGCGGCGATGGGCGCGGTCCGGCTTGCCGCGCCCCCTGACGGGTACCCGCGCCCGCAGGGCGTGGGTGCGACGGGTGACCGCCGAAGGCCCAGCGAGCGAGGGCAGACGCCGACCGGCTCATTTCACTTCTCCAGCAACCGCTTGAACTCTTGGGTAAGAAGCGGGGCCACTTCGAAGAGGTCGCCCACGATCCCGTAGTCGGCAATCTTGAAGATCGGCGCTTCCGGATCTTTGTTGACGGCCACGATGATCTTCGACGTCCGCATCCCCGCCAGATGCTGGATGGCGCCCGAGATGCCGAATCCCATGTACAGCTTGGGGGAAATGGTACGGCCCGTCTGGCCGATCTGGAACCGGTGGGGGCGCCAGCCGGCGTCCACCGCGGCCCGCGACGCCCCGACCGCCGCCCCGATCACCTTGGCCAGTTCCTCCAGAATGACGAAGTTCTCCGGCCCCTTCAGGCCACGCCCGCCGGACACGACGACGTCGGCCTCGGTCAGCTCGGGGAGGCCAGTCGCCACTTCCTCCTTGCGTTCGACGAGCGTCATGCGCGACGGGACAATGGCGACCGACGGCCGCTCGACCGCGGGCACGGCGCCGGCTTTCGGCTCCTCGGCCTTGAAGACATTGGGGCGGAGGGTCGCCAGCCACGGCGGCTTGGCCCAGGTGATCTTCGAGAGAAGTTTGCCGGCGTAAACGGGGCGGGTGGCGATGAGCTTCCCGTCCTCCACTCGGAACGCCACCGAGTCGGCGGCGAGGCCCACCCCGAGTCGGGCCGCCAGCCGGGCCAGCAGTTCCCGCTGCCGGGAAGTCACCGCACCGAAAATCGCCTGGGGCGCTTCTTTTCCGGCCAGCTCGGCCACTGCCGGCGTCCAGACCTCGCTGCGGAAGGGTGCAAGGGCCGCGTCTTCCAGCAACCATACCCGGACCGCTCCCCATTCGCCCAGTTGCTTCAGACCGTCTTCGCTGGCCTTGTCAGCGAGCCAGACCGCCTCCACGTGTCCCCCCGACTGCCGGGCCAGGCGCGTGGCCTCGCCGAGCAGTTCGGCCGTGACTTTCTTTGGACGCCCCGCTCGATCATCCTCGACGATGCACCAGAACGCTCCCGCCATGGCCCTCCCGCCTAGATCGCTTTGGCGTCTTCCCTGAGCGATCTGACCAGTTCCTTGGCGGCCGCCGCCGGCTCACCGGAGAGGATGCGCCCGGGAGGGCGCGGCGGCAGGCCCTCGAGGGCCACGACGGAGAGTCGCGGCCCGTCGGCACCGAGACCGAGGTCGGCGGCCTTGACGTCCCTGATCTCCTTCTTCTTCGCTCCCATGATCCCCTTCAGCGTCGGGTAGCGGGGCTCGTTCAGGCCCTTTTGCGCGGACAGGACGCAGGGGAGCGGAATGTCGAAGATCTCGAGCCCGCCCTCCACCTGGCGGGCCACGCGGACCGAGCTGGCGTCCGCGGCAACCGTTTCCTCCATGATCCAGGAGGCGCAGGGCCATCCCAGGAACTCGGCCACCTGAGTGCTCACGGCCCCCATGTCGTCGTCGATGGCCTGGCGGCCGAAGAAGACCAGCTGCGGCCCTTCCTGCCGGATCACGGCCGCCAGGGCGCGGGAGACAGCCAGACTGTCGGCCGCCTCCCAGGCCGGGTCGTTCAGATGGATCGCGCGGTCGGCCCCCATCGCCAGGCAGGTGCGAAGGGCCTCCTTGGCGCGCTCGGGCCCCAGGGTGACGACCACCACCTCCCCGTCTCCCCTCTTCTCTTTGACTCGGAGCGCCTCCTCCACCGCAAACTCATCGTAGGGGGAGACGATCCACGTGATGCCAGCAGGATCAATCCCCTTGGAGTCGGCGCCGATCTTCACCTGCGTCGCGGTGTCAGGCACCTGTTTCACGGCAACGACAATCTTCATGGCCTCGGCCCCTCATACCGAAGCTCGCGCGTGATGCGAAAGCGGTCGCCGGGGATGAAGACGCGATCGAAGACAACCGGCGCGCCGTCGGCAGCCCACGAGATGCGCTCGGAGCGGAAGGCGGGGCTCCCGGGCGGGCAGCCGAGCCGGCTGGCTTCCTGCCTCCGGAGGGTGACCGCATACACTGTTTCGCGCGCCCGGATGACCTCGATGCCGAGCTTGAACCTGAGAACGTTGCGAAGGGGAGTGACCGCCAGGTCCGCCTTCGCCACCTCGCGGCCGATGCTCGCGGGAAGGAAGGAGCGCTGGTAGCTCATCGGGCGCTGATCCACGAGCCGGAGCCGATCGAGCACGAAGACCGCCTCACCCTCGGGCAGCCCGAGCCCCTGAGAAACCCGACGGTCGGGGGCCATGAACTGGCTCCCCAGAAAGTGGGTCTCCACCACTTCTCCCCGCGCGGAGAGATCCCCGGCGAAGGTGCGGAAGTGAAGGATGTCGTAGTCGATCGAGCGGGAGGCGACGAAGGTGCCGAGACCGTGGCGGCGGCGAATGAGCCCGTCCTTTTCCAGGAGTTCGAGCGCCTGCCTGAGGGTCATCAGGGCGACGCCGAACTCGCGCGCCAGCGCGCGCTGATTCGCGAGACGGCCCCCGCGCGCGAGAGTGCCGCCCTGGATCCGCTCCCGAAGGCTCTCGGCGATTTGAAGATAGCGTGGAACACGTTCGTTCACACGGACCCTCCCCGTCCGTAGCCGCGTTCAGAGTTCTAGAACTCTCCTGCCGACACGAAGGCCGCCGTTCGAGAACAGGGAATTTCATCAATGATTGTACTTTGCTGCGCGCGACAGTGTCAAACGTCCGGGGCGTGCAGGAGCTTCTGGGAGAGCTCGACGAGGGCCGCCAGCTTTCGCTGCGCCGCGCCGGAGTCGATGGAGTGGGCCGCGAGGGCCACCCCTTCCTTCAGGTCGCGCGCCTTGCCTCCGACCACGAGGGCCGCGGCGGCGTTCATCAGCACGATGTCACGCTTCGGCCCATCCCGGCGGCCCAGGATGTCTCGGATGATCTGGGCGTTCTCCTCCCGATCGCCGCCCCGGAGGTCGGCGATGGCCGCGCGGGGCAAGCCGAAGTCCTCCGGCCGAACCGCGAAACTCCGGACTCTCCCCTCCCGGACCTCGGAGATCCGGCTCTCCCCCGTGTTCGAGATCTCGTCGAGGCCGTCGGCTCCGTGAACCACGAACGCCCGAATCGTCCCCAACTCGGCCAGGACCCGGGCCAGCGGCTCGGTCAGCGCCGCCGAGTAGACGCCGATGACCTGGGCATTGGCGCCCGCCGGGTTCGTCAGGGGTCCGAGCATGTTGAACACGGTGCGGATCCCCATCTCGCGGCGCGCCGCCATCACGTGCTTCATGGCCGTGTGGAGCAAAGGCGCGTAGAGAAACCCGATCCCGACCTCGTCAACACACCGGGCGACGGCAGCGGGCGAGAGCTCGAGGCTGACGCCCAGCGTTTCCACCACGTCCGCGGAGCCGCAGAGCGAGGAGACCGAGCGGTTGCCGTGCTTGGCCACTTTGAGCCCCCCCCCCGCTACGACAAAGGCGGTGGCCGTCGAGACGTTGAAGGTGCCGGCCGCGTCGCCGCCGGTCCCGCAGGTATCAATGAGCATCTCGCGGTCCGTGCCCGTGAGAGCGGCCACTTCCTCCCCCTTGGTCCTCACCCGCACCGCCTTCTGGCGCATGACCTGGGCGAATCCGATCAGCTCCTCGACCGTCTCGCCTTTCATCCTGAGCGCGGTCAGGAAGGCGGCGATCTGGGCACTGGTGGCCGCCCCGGACATGATCGCCTCCATGGCCGCCGCCGCCTCGATGCGGGTCAGATCCCTTCTCTCCACCAGCGCCCGCACAGCTTCGGTGATGATCGGGCTGGTCATGATGCGTCTCTCATCGACGCTGGCCGCTGGCGGCGATACCCGAACGTGGCCACTGCCGAGAGGATGTCCTCCAGCCTGACCGGCTTCGACAACACCGCAGCCACGCCGTGGGCGAAGAGCTCTCCGGCCGAGAGCTCGACGCCCAGCCCGGTCACCAGCAGGACCGGGACCGAGGGATCGTGATCCTTTACCGCTCGGGCCAGCTGCCAGCCGTTGACCCGCGGCATGGCGAGGTCGGTCAAGACGAGATCGAACGGTTCGGCCTTGAACCGAGCGATCGCCTCGGCGCCATCCTTGACCAGGACTGCCGAATGCCCCGCCATGGTCAGCAGATCCCCCATCGCCTCCAGCACCATCTGCTCGTCGTCCACCACCAGGCACCGAACCGGTGGCGCGGCGGGGAGCACGGTCGCCGACGGGAGTTCCGGCTCAGCCTCGCTGACGGAGAACGTCAAAGAGAAGGTGGATCCCTGCCCTTCGGCGCTCTGAACGGTGATCTGCCCTCCGTGGCGGACGACGATGCCGTAGGTGATGGACAGTCCGAGGCCCGTCCCCTTCGGGCCCTTCGTGGTGAAGAACGGATCGAAGATCTGGCGTTGGACCTCGGGAGGCATTCCGACGCCAGTATCGCTCACGTCGACGACCACGCGGCCCTCCACAGCTCGGGTGGAAAGCGAAAGGGTCCCGCCCTCAGGCATGGCATCCACGGCGTTGAGGATGAGATTGGTGAGGACCTCGCGGAGCTCGGCGGGGTCCCCGGCAATCGCCGGGACGGGGTCCAGAGCGGTCGTCACGTCGATCGTGACGCCCTGGCTCTGGGCCTCCTCTCCCCAGCGCGACTGGGTTACCTCAAGGGCTTCCCGCACCACCGCGTTCAGGTCCACCGGAACGAACGGCTGGTCGCGTCGAATTCGGGCAAACTCCTGGATCCGCCGGACGGTGCGGGCGCCGTCCGTGGCGGCCCGCTCGATCACCTGGAGCCACTGCTTGAGCTTGGGATCTTCCACTTTTCGGAGCAGCAGCTGCGCGCGCCCGAGGATGGACGCCAACAGATTGTTGAAGTCGTGGGCCACGCCGGAGGCCATCTCGCCCAGCGCGCGGAGCTTTTCGGTCCGGATGAGCTGGTCCTGCGCGGCGCCGAGCTCCTGCAGGGCCCGGGTGCGCTCGTCGAAGAGGCGGGCGCTCCGGAACGCCAGGGCCGCCAGGCTGGCGATGTTCAGCAGCAGGCGCTCGTCGTCAGCGGTAAACGGGCGGACATTGCTCCTGAGGATCAGCCCCCCGATCGTTTGGTCACCGGCCACCATGGGGACGCCGAGCCAGTAGGGGTACCGCAGGGATTCTTCGACGGGCCTCACGCCCTCGCGTTGGCACTCGGCCCGGTAGTTGTCGGTTCGGATCGGTCGCCCGCGCTCGACGAGCCGCGTAAACAGCCCGTCGCCCACCGGGTAGCGGCGGGGCTCAGGTCGCTCCTCCCCCTCGAGCAGCTGGAGGGCCACTTCCACCTCCTGGCGAGCCCCGTCGTAGAGGAGGATGAGCATGTTGCGAGCGTCGAGGACCCGGGCCACCTGCCGGCGGATGGCCCCGACCAGCTCGGCGAAGTCCAGTTGCCCCGTGACCGCCCGGGACAGCTCGTGGAGCACCGAGAGTTCCTCGAGTTTGCGGTGGTTCTCCTGGAAGAGGCGCGCGTTCTCGACGGCCACCCCGGCCTGAATGCCCATCGCTTCGACGAGCGCCAGCTCCCGCTCCGAGAACTCGCGCGTGCGATCCCACCACACCGCAATGAAGCTGCCGATCACCCGGCCCTTGGCCACGATCGGCGCGAAGAGCTGCGCCCGATGGGGCGCCGCCGCCTTCATGGCGCTCGGGATGCGGGGATCCTCAGGCACGTTGCTCGAGACCACCACGCGCTTGGATCTGAACCCATCGCCGTAGAAGGTGACCTCGTCGGGGTCGATGCGGACGGACCGCAACGCGTCCAGGAGGTTGCGCGGCACCCGGAAGCCGACGGCGGGCTCGAGCAGGCCTGTGGCCGGATCAACCAGCCACACGCCCACCGAATCCGACTCGATAATCCGTGTCACCTCGCGGAGGAAGTGGCGGAGGAGCGGCTCGAGTTCCAACGTGGTGGACAGCGCGCGGCCGACGTTGAGGAGCGTTTCGGTTTCACGCAGCTTTTCCTCGGTCTGCCGGGCGAGGTCCGCGTTCTCGAGCGCGAGTCCGACCTGGGATGCCACTCCTTCGACGAGGCGAAGCTCCGCGGAGGTAAACGTCCGACCGGGACTCCACCAGACCAGGAAGAGCCCACCGATGATCTCTCCCCGCACCAAGGTCGGCGCGAACAGCGTGGCCCGGGGACTGATGGCCTCCAGGAACTCCCGATCAAACCGGGGATCGCTCATGGCGTCGGAGCTCCAAGCGGGCTTCCGTGTTTGCCACGCTTCCTGGAGAATCGGAAACCGAGAGATGCGAAACGGCCTGTCGAGGAATACCTGGAGGAGGTGTTTGGGGACGTGATAGCCGGCCATGGGGACCAAGGCTTCCTTCCGCGCGTCGAGGAAGTGCGCCCCCACCATGTCGGCCCGGAAGGCTCGGCCCACCTCGCGAGCCACCTGCCGCATCGCCTCCTGGGCCGGCAGGTTAAGGGAAAGCACCCGGCTCACGGCCAGGAGCGTTTCCGTTTCCTTGAGGCGCTCCCGGATCTCGGCGTACAGCCGGGAGTTCTCGAGAGCGAGCGCCAGCTGGCCGGCGATCGTCACGGCCAGGTCCACCTGCCATTGCTCGAAGGCGCCTTTGCGGTCGGTGTAATCCAGGTTCAACACTCCCACGACCTGATCCTGGCGGATCAGGGGGACCACGAGGAAGGCCCGGAGCCCGTAGGTCTCGACCCACTCGCGCGGGATCAGGTCAGTGTCAGAGGTGTCCGGGATGACGACCGGGCGCTTCGTCGCAATCGCGATCGCGTGGGCCTGCACGTTCTGGGGCGCGAAGGGCCGGACGACCATGAATTTAGCCCAGAGGTCCGGCGCCTTCCGGCCATCGGCGAACTGGGACATGAGGGGGATCGCCCGGTCTCCCTCCCAGAACGCGATGCTGCACCGGTCCACCTGGCAGACCTGGGCGGTCTTGATCGTGACCTGCTTCAAGAGGCGCTTCAAGTCCAAGGTGGAGCTGAGAATCCCGGCGACCTCGAGGAGCGCCTGGGTCTCCCGAAGCCGTCGGGCGGTCTCGGCGTAGAGTCGGGCATTGTCCAGGGCCACCGCCGCCTGGGCAGCGAGGGAGCCGAGAAGGGATCGGGTCTCAGGGGTGACCGGATGGGGAGCCGACCGATACATGACGAAGGCGCCCAGCACCCGATCGCCGAGCATGATCGGATACGCGGTGACATGCCGGAGCCCGTGTCGGAGGGCCCACGAACGGCGCAGGATCCGGGGATCCTCGACCCGGGTCCAGAGGATCGGCTCGCGGTGCTGGACCGCCCATCCTTCGCCCCCCTCGCCCAGGGCCAGCTCCTCGGGGAACCCCGCGGCGACGCCGGGATCGCCCACCGTCACGGAGCGGCTCAAGCGCTGGCCATCGGGGGCAACCACCCACACATGCGCCTGCGGCGCTTCGAAGAAGGTGGACACCGCCTGGGCGATGTTCTTCAGCACCTCCTCCACCTGGAGTGACGAAGACACCAACCGGTTCACCTCGTCGAGCGCGCGCAGCCGGTCGCCGTACTCCTTCGCCTCGCGGTAGAGCCGAGCATTCTCGAGGGCGATGGCCGCCTGAGCCGCGAACCCAGCAAACGTCTCGAACTCCATCTGGGTGAACCGCGGATACCCCGCCTCGCGGTTCAGCGCGATCACTCCCAGGAGACGGTCGCGCGAGATGAGCGGCTGGGCGATCACGTGAACGCTCCCCAGCGGATCGACCCCGTGTGCCGCGAGTGAAACCGCGTAGGGGGAGTTCAGCAAGTCGTTCGCCATGATGCCCCGGCGCTCGACGGCCGCCGCGCCGGCGATCCCAACCCCGACCGGGATGCGCATCTCGCGGACTTTGGGGGGCATCCCGTACCAGGAGTGGGGCACCAGCGTCGCCCCCGCCTCATCGAGGAGGAAGACGACCCCCCGGGCCTTCAGCATGGCGCTGGCGCGCTCGATGATGAGATCAAGGAGCTTCTCAGAGTTCAGCTCCGCGGCGAGTTCGCGCTCGATCTCGACCAGCGCCTCGACCTGAGCCCGCCGCGTCTGTTCCAGTGAGAAAAGCCGGGCGTTCTCCAGCGCAACGGCCACCTGGTGAGCGAACGTCGTCAGAAACTCCCGCTCCTCGTCGGTGAACCGGTGGCCGGGGTTCCGATGGACCACCAGCGCGCCAAAGGTGCGTTCCCCCCCGAGGGGGATCGCGAGGACCGCCCGGGTGCCGACGGCCTCGATCCGGGCACGCGTCTCCGGGCGAAGCGTGATGCCGGCGTCGCTGAGGATGTCCTCGGTCCACACCGGCCGGTTTTCGGCCACGGCACGGCCGGCCACGCCCTCGCCGACCCGGAGCTGATGGCTCCGCCAGAAGGGCTCCCGCGGGCCGAAACCGCGAAGGAAGAAGAGCTCGGACTTCTCCTCGTCAACGGAGAAAACCCCTACGTCCGAGATGTCCAGGCTTTCCCGGCACCGCGTCACCACCGTCTCCAGAATTCCGCCAACCTCGAAGGTGGAAACCAGGAGCTGCCCCATCTCCGCGAGCGTGCGCATGCGCGCGGCGCGGCGGGCGGCGGCCTGGTAGAGCCGGGCATTTTCGATGGCGATGGCGGCATGGTTGGCGAGCGACTGGAGCAGGCTGACTTCCTCCTCGCTGAACTCGTGCGGTTCCCGGAGGGCGATGCCCAACACCCCCAGCGCGCGATCCCCGAGCAACAT
>JACQCL010000136.1 GCA_016201645.1 Candidatus Rokuibacteriota bacterium | reverse complement strand
ACGTCAGGGCAAGCTGTCGCTCATCTTCGGTGACCCCCTTCTCCTGGACGCGCGCGATCTCCTCCAGGATCAGGGCCTCCACTTTGTCAATGTCCTTCGCCTCGAGCTTGGCCCGGATGCTGAGCATGCCGGCACCCTGGAGCGCGGTGTAGCCCATGGTGATGCTCGAGACGAGCCTGTCGCGGTCGCGGAGCGTCTGGGCCAGGCGGGAACTCTCCGTTCCTCCGAGGATCGAGGCCAGGAGGTCCACCGCGAAGCTGTCGGGGTCGTCGGAGCGCGGGGCGAGCCATCCGAGCGCCAGATGGGCCTGCTGCTCCGGGCGCTCGGCGGTCCGGCGGATTCTCCCGGTCAGAGGGCTGGGGGGCCGGACGGCCGTTCGTCGGTGACCGGTGGCGGCGATCCGGCCGAAGGTTTGCTGGACCGAGGCCCGCACGGTCTCAGGCGTGACCGGGCCGACGACCACGAGGGTCATGTTGTCCGGCGCGTAGTGGCGTTTATAGTAGGCGACGAGCGTCTCCCGGGTGGCGGCCTTGAGCGTTTCGGTCGTCCCCAGCAACGGCCGGCCGTACGGATGCTCGTTGAAGACGAGGCCGTAGAGCCCTCGCGTCAGCGCCGTGTTCGGGGTGTCGCGCTCGAGCCGCGCTTCCTCGAGGATCACGTCGCGCTCGCGGCCCATCTCCACGGGATCGAACTTTGACCGGAAGACCATGTCCGCCAGAATCCGGATCCCCTTGGGGGTCTCGGCGGTCGGGACGGTGAGGGCGTAGAAGGTGTAGTCGAGAGACGTGTTCGCGTCCGTTTTGCCGCCTACGCCCTCCACGGCTCGGTCCACGAAGCCGGGACCCTGGGTGTCCGTGCCCTTGAAGACCATGTGCTCCATGAAATGGGAAAAGCCGAGTTCCGTCGGTCCCTCGTCGCGGCCGCCGACCCCCACGAAGAGATAGAGGGCGACCACGTCCGCGGCCCGGTGGTCCTGGATGATCAGGCGCATGCGGTTGGAAAGCAGTTCGCGCGTCGGGTGAGGGAGTCCGGGCTCGTCGGATGAAAGGGATCGCCCCGGGCCCAGCGCGCTACAGCCGCTGAGCAGCACCGACAGCCCGATCAGGAGCAGCGAACGCCTCGACACGTGCCTCACTCGCCGGGCCCCCATCATACCTTAGCGGAAAAGGTCGCGCGAGGGATCGCGGAGAAGGGCTTTTGACGTTCCTTCGCCGCGATCCACGGCCAGGCCGCGGATGATCACGGCCGGGACTCGATTGAGCTTCCCCATGACGGGCTCGGCGGCCCCCGCCAGCTCGTCGGCGACGGCCAGGAACGTGGCCTGGAGGCTGTGGCCCGCCGGATCCCGGGCCCCCAGGTAGCTCTGGATCGGCTGAAGCCCCGCGATGCCGATCGCCACGTTGGTGAGCCCTTCCCGCCATGGCCGGCCGAACGTGTCCGAGATGATGAGAGGAACGTCCGTCCCCGTGAGCTGGAGCACGCGCTCGCGGAGCCCCTGCGCTGAGCGGTCCGGATCTTCCGGCAGCAGCGCGGCGCAGTCCAGATCCACGTTCGACTGATCCACGCCGCCGTTGGCGCAGACCCAGCCGTGGTGGGTTTCGACGATCAGGAGTCCTTTGTCCATCCTCACGACGCGCCGCGACTCGCGCAGGATCAGATCGACCAGCCGCGGGTCTCTCCGGAGCGCCTGCGCCATGGCCAGCGCCGCGGGTGACGGTATGACGTCGGCGAGGCGGACGACCCGTCCCTCGGCCTTCGAGATGACCTTCTGGGTGACGACCAGCAGGTCTCCCTCCCGGAGGGGCGTGGCGTGGGTGGCAGCGGCTTCCACGATCAGCCGCCCGAGGTCGTCTCCCTGCCTGATCTCGGGGAGCCCGACGATGCCGATGACCTCGTACCGCGGGATCATCGCCGCCAACCCGACGCGCCCCTCACCTCTTCTCCTCTCCCCGGTGGGGAGAGGCAGGGTGAGGGGGGAGAGGATAAAGGCGAGGGGGAAGTCCTCCCGGAAAACCCCATGAGCGGAGCAGGCGCGCGCTCCGGGTCAGGTCCTCGCCCTCAGCCAGGGCGGCGAGATCCTCGGGGCCGTCGATGTCCAGGCCGAGCCCGGGCAGATTCAGCACGCGGGGCTCGAGGCCGCGCTCCCGCGCCGCGCTCAGGTGGTTCTCAAAGGAGGGCTCGCCGAACTTGAGCGGCATGATGTCGGGGGGCGCCAGGAGGACGCCGTTGGTGCCGAAGCCCGACCGTGACGGGACGAAAACCACGCCCGGTCCGGCGCCGCCGGCTCGGCACACGGCGCGGATTTCTTCGGCCGTGACCCGGGGGACATCCCCCGGGATGGTGAGGAAGCGCTTGGCCCCGCGGCGCGCGGCTTCTTGCTGGGCGAGGGCGACCGCCTCCGTGTGGCCGCGGTTCTCCGGCTCTTCGACAATCGTCACGGCAAAGCGGCGGGCCAACTCGATCACGTCGGGGTCCCGCGTCACGACCAGGACTAGGTCGAGGCCGGCTCCCCCGAGCCCCGTCAGAACGTCCTCCAGCATAGCCCGGGCCAGCTCTCGGCGCCTGGAAGGCGAGAGGATCGGGATCAACCGCTGCTTTGCATTCTCCAGGTCTTTGGCCGGGACGGCGGCGAGCGTCACGAGCCGAGAGCCTCGACGACGGCCCGCGCCAGCGCCACCTCCCGGCGCCGATCCGTCATGATCGTGTCGGTGACCACGGGCCTAACTCCCAGCCCGAGGAGCTCGGGGGCCAGCGCCTGATCTCGCGTGTCGAGCACGAGGAGGTCCAGCCACGCGCTGTAGAGTTGCGCCACCCCCAGGGCAGACACGGGCAACCCTTTCGCGGCCATGAGCTTGCCCGCCGGGCCGCTGACTGGAGCCCCGCCGACGATCGGGCTGATCGCCACGACCTTGGCTCGAGTGGCCGTGAGCGCTTCGGCGATTCCCGGAACGGCGAGGATCGGGCCGATCGAGGTGATTGGATTGGAGGGACAGACGATGACGGCTCTAGCCTCGGCGATGGCTTCCACGACGCCGGGGGCCGGCCGCGCTTCGTCGGCCCCGTCGTAGATCACGTCCAGGACGTCCAGCAGCGCCTTCTCCCTCACGAAGAATTCCTGGAAGCCGAGCCATCCCTGAGGGGTGAGGACCCGGGTTCTCACGAAGGAGTCTGTGGCGGGCAGGATGCGGCACCTGGCGCCGAGGGCGCGCCGGATGGCTTCCGTCACCTTGCTGAGGCTTTCGCCCGCTCTGAGCCTTTCAGTTCGGAGGAGGTGGGTGGCGAGGTCCCGGTCGCCGAGGTTGAACCACGTGTCCCGGCCCAGGGCCGCCATGGCGGCCAGACACCTGAAGCTGTCGCCACGAACTCCCCAGCCTTTCGTTTCGTCGAGGATCCCTGCGAGGGCATAGGTCACGGTGTCCAGGTCGGGGGAGATGTGGAGGCCCCAGATCAGGGTGTCGTCGCCGGTGTTCCCGATCACCGTCACCTGCTCGGGGGGAATGGCGGTCGTGAGCCCTCTCAGAAACTTGGCGGCTCCGGTTCCGCCGGCGAGGGCGGTGATGTGCATCAAGACTCCCTCGCCCCCTCACCCTGCCTCTCCCCCCTTACCTTTGTCCTCTCCCCCGCTGGGGGAGAGGGTGTGGTGAGGGGGAGAGGAGAAGAGATGAGGGGCGTCGCGTGGGGCAGGGTGAGGGGGGACGCGATCGCCTTCGGGTCTGCGCGCGGACCAGAGCGCCGTGCCCCCGCGCCACGCGAAAAGGCCGGCACCGGGTCGCCCCTTGAACGCCGGCGGCAGGTCCGCTTCTGGAACCGGAATGAACCCGAATCGGACCCACACCCGGTCCAGACCTTGAGGCCGGGCGAAGAGCGTTTGCACTCCAAGACCCATCGCCTGGGGCAGCAACGTTCCAACAAGCCAGGCCGCGATCTCGATCGGGTCCGCCGCCTGGCTCGCTGTTCCGACGACGACGGGGCCGTGAAGCATGCCGCTCGCGCCCTTTCTCTCGAGCAGGACGGCGCCGATCAACTGTTGGTGGGCATTCGCCTCCGTATAAACGCCCCAGGCCATTTCACCCTTCGAGGGCGGCGGCGCCCAGGCCCCGACGTAGCTCAGGAGCCGCCGCGCTTCGTCCGCCCGCTCGGTGAGAGGCTGAACCACGACCCCCTCGCCAACCTGCGGGCTCACCAAGGGGGCGCGAGGCGGAGCCGCCGGAGTCCGTTCCTCGGCGGCCCGGCGGGTCTTACTTCTTCCCAAGCACGGCGTCCTTCAACGCCTTTGCCACCCGGAACCGGACCACGCGCTTGGCGGGAATCTTGATCGGCTCGCCCGTCTGGGGATTGCGCCCCATCCTTGCGGCGCGGTTGCGCAGGACCAGTTTGCCCAGGCCGGGGATCTGGAAGCCGTTCTTAGCTTCCTTGGCCGCGAGCGTGGCCAGGTGGTCCAGGAGCGTCGCGACCTGCCTCTTGGACAGCGCGACCTTTGTGGCCAGATGCGTGACGATCGCCGCCTTGGTCATCGATTTTGCCATTTGAGCGTCCTCCTCACGGTTGGGGGTGTAAGAATGACCAACGAGGCCAGAGCCGTATTGTAATCGAGCGACTGCCGAGCGCAAGGGTCATTTTCTGAATCTGAATTCGGGGGACGCCGTCAGGCGGTGATAAGAGCCGAAGGTGGCTTCCGGGTCCTCGACCTTGTCCAGCGGGCTCGGCTCGTCCTCCTCGTGATAGACCTTTAAGAGATCATAGGTGGTGGTCCGCTGAGCCGGGAGGCGTCCCGCCTCGCAGATCATCCGGCGCAGCTCGCGGGGCGGGACCAGCTGGCCGTAGGGCGCGCCGGCCGATGTGGAGATGCTCTCGTTGATGAGGGTGCCGCCGAGGTCGTTCGCCCCGCAGGTGAGCAGATACTGGGCGAGCTTCGGCCCTTCCTTCACCCAGGACGCCTGGATGTTCCGGAGGCTCGGGCCCAGCATCACGCGGGCGAGGGCGTGCATCTTGACGACCTCGGTCCCGGTCGCGCCGGGACGGACTCCGGGGACGAGCCCCCGCCGGTACATGGGCGCCTCCTGGTGGATCAGCGAGAGCGGCACGAACTCGGTGAACCCTCCGGTGTCGCGCTGGATCTGGCGCAGCAGGTCCATGTGCCGGACCCAGTGGAGAGGCGTTTCGATATGGCCGTACATGATGGTCGAGGTGGTCCTGATGCCGAGCGAGTGAGCCGTCGTGATGACCTCGATCCATTGGCGGGTCGTGATGCGCCCCTTGGAGATCACGTCGCGGATCTCGTCGTCGAGGATCTCCGCGGAGGTGCCCGGGAGAGTCCCGAGGCCTGCCGCCTTGAGCTCGCCGAGGTACTCCCGGATCGGGAGTGCTGAGCGGACGGAACCGTACAGGATCTCCTCGGGCGAAAACGCGTGCAGGTGCATCTCCGGCAGGACCTTCTTGATGGCCCGGCAGATGTCGATGTAGTAGCGGCCGGGGAGTTTCGGGGGGAGCCCGGCCTGGATGCAGACCTCCGTGGCCCCCAAGTCCCAGGCTTCCTGAGCTCGGCGAACGACTTCGTCCAGGGGCAGGAAGTACCCTTCCTCCTCCCGGTGATCGCGGCTGAACGCGCAGAAGGTGCAGTGCTTGATGCAGACGTTCGTGAAGTTGATGTTGCGGTTCACGACGTAGGTGACGGTGTCGCCGACCTGCCGCCGCCGCAGCTCGTCGGCCACCAGGGTCAGAGCCTGCAGGTCGCGCCCCTCGGTTTCGGAGAGCCGCGCCCCCTCGGCCACCGACATTTCGCTGCCGTCGAGGGCGCGGGCGAGGATCGTCCGGACCTCGCGGCTCACCCGGTCGAGCGGAGCAACCAACCCGTTCATCTGTTCCCTACCAGGCTCGCCATCGCTCATAGTCTTTCCTTACGCAGCCGTCCTCGTCCACCAGGGATCCGACGCGGGGACGCAACCCTTCCGAGAGGAACTCCGGGCGCACGGCGTACTCCGGGTAGATGGCCAGTCGTTCGCGCAGCTCGAAGCCGAGCCCTTCGGTCGAGCGCCGCAGCTCGCCGATCAGGGGCCACGGGGCCTCCGGGTTGATGTGGTCCATCGTGAGCGGGGAGATGCCGCCCCAGTCGTTCAGTCCGGCTGCCAGGAGCTCCGGATAGAAAGCGCCCGAGAGGTTCGGGGGTGCCTGGAGGTTCATGTCCGCTCCGAGGAGCAGACGCGCCACCGCCACGCTCCTGAGCATCTCCCCAGCTGACGGCTCAGGATGGCGCGCCATCGGGATTCGCGGCTTGGCCCTGAAATTCTGGACGATCACCTCCTGAATGTGCCCGTACCGTTCGTGGAGGTCGCGGATGGCAAGGAGCGCGTCCACCCGCTCTTCCAGGGTCTCCCCGATCCCGATCAGAATGCCGGTCGTGAAGGGAATCTGGAGCTTCCCGGCCAGCTCGATCGTCCTGAGTCGCCGCGCCGGCACCTTGTCGGGGGCGCGATCGTGAGCCATCCCCGGCTGGAGCAAGCGTTCTGACGTGGTCTCGAGCATCAAGCCCATGCTCACGTTGACCTCGCGGAGCGCGGCCAGGTCGCGCTCGCCCATCAGGCCCGGGTTGGCGTGGGGCAAGAGCGGCGACTCCCTGAGCACGATCTGGCAGACCTCTCTGAGATAGCCCAACGTCGTCCGGTGACCCATGCGCCTCAGGAACTGGCGATGCACGGGGAAGACGGCTTCCGGCCGATCGCCGAGCGAGAAGAGCGCCTCCTTCGCGCCAAGGCGGGCCCCGGCTTGAACCAGGGCGACCACCTCCTCCGGGGTCATCGTGCGGGCCCCCGGGTCGCCCGGATCCCTGCGGAACGTGCAGTAGCCGCAGTAGTCGCGGCAGAGCGTGGTGAGCGGGACGAAGACCTTCTTCGAGAACGTGATCCGGCGGCCGCGCCCCTCGTCCCTGAGAGCGGAGGCGGCCCCGAGGAGGTCCTGTAGAGCCTCGTCGGGAACTGCCAGGAGCGCCACCGCCTCCTCCCCGCTCAGCGGGAGGCGCGCGCGGGCCCGGTCCAGCGCTCGCTCGGCGCCCGTCATGCGGCGAAGCTCCACTGGATCACCCGCTCGGGAGTGATCTTGATTACGAGACGGGCGTTCCGGTCGAGCTTCATCGTTCGATACTGAGAGTACTTCTCGAGCAAGAGGTCCACCGCGTAGGTGAACTCCGCGCCCTCGGACAGGAGGTCGGCCCGGCCCTGAAAGATGACGTACCGGAGCCGGCTCCAGTCTTCCTCGTAGTGGTCCACGAGGAAGGACACGCGGGGGTTCCGCTGGATGTTCCGCACCCGCTTGAGTCGGCCAGCAGCTTGTCGCTTGGGCTTGGCGTCGATGGCGGAGTAGCAGTGACGGCCGTCGAACGCGTAGCAGATCGGGACGACCAGCGGCTGGCCGGCAGGGTCGGCGGTGCCGAGGCGCGCCACCCGGCCCGCTTTGAGGAGCCCGGCGACCTCCGGCGACACGACCGGGATCGTCATGGCGCTCGTACCTCGGAGGGGGGGGCCGCCCCCCGT
>JACQCL010000135.1 GCA_016201645.1 Candidatus Rokuibacteriota bacterium | reverse complement strand
GGTCTGTCCCCACATCGAGCGCCCGAACCCTCGTGAGAAAAGGAGGTGACAGTCATGGAAACCCTGAGCGTTTCGCTCTGCCCGGCTTGCGACGCATGCCCCCAGGTTGAGATTTCTGGCGTGCGGATCGGAGAGGCCGGCAACACGGTGGTGCTGAAAAGGAAGGAATGGAACGTGCTGGTCGAGCTCATCCGATCGGGCCGGCTCACCGAGCTCTAAGCACCCGAGGGACTCCGGCGTCGCCCGGGGAGGTATCAAGAGGCTCCGGGCGACGCCAGCCTTCATCCTCGTCGCTCTCCTCCTCCGACCGCTCAGCTTTCCACCACCACCACCATTTTTCTCCAATCCAAAATGTCTAACCGTCTGTTTTTTCAGACATCCATCCATGGTATGCGCGTTGCACTTTGGCAGGGCGTCGCCCGAGCGAGGGCGGTCGACGGCACTGAGGGCAAAAACGGACAAGGGGGGAGCCGCGATGACCATGAGGTGGCGCTGGGCAATCCTGGGCGGCGGATTCGGGCTCTACCTCATCGGCCTGGGGTTCCTGGGGGGAATCGTGGCTGAGCGCGTCCGGTTCGATCATCAACGGTTGGCGGTCCTGAACCGGTATGACGAGGCGCTCAAGAAGTGGCAGGTCCATCTGATGAGCCTGGAGAAAGCGGCCTCCGGAGCGCAGGGGGCCACTTGGCAGGTGAACGAGGCGCTGGCGAGGAAAGATATCCCCGCCGCCCAGCGGGCCTGGCGCGAGGCGTACGTCGCGGCGCTGAAAAATCAGCGCTGGGAAGGCCTCGTCGAGGCCGGAGACCTTTACTTGCGGATCGGCGACGCCGCGGGGGACCGGAAGGCCGCCCTGCCTCAGGCGCGCCAGGCCTACCTGCGGGCGATGGTCCGCGCCCGGGCCGACGGGGCCGTTGACGGAGTCCTCCGCGTGGCCGAGGCGTTCGACAAGCTCGGAGACCGGGAAGTCGCCGAACGCAGCCTCCGGATTGCCGAGCGCATGGCCGCTCAGACGCACGATGCAGAGAGCAGCGGCCGCGTGTCCGCCTTCCGCGAGCGACTGGCCGGCCCGCGCGTGGACGTCCGCCCGGTCAGCCTCCGCTCATCCGAAGCATTGAGCGCTCCCTAGAAACCTGATCGGCGCCTGGTCCCTGAGACCAGGGGGAGGTGAATCATGCGACTCTTCAAAGGCATCGGGCTTGGAATCCTGCTGCTGGTCGGCCTGCTGGCGCCGCTTGACGGGGCTCTTGCCCAGCAGGCGACCGATTCAGCGCTGACCAATGCCATTCAGACGGATCGGATGACGGTGCTGGAGGTCAACGCCGCCGCGGGCCAGATCTACTGCCTCGAGGCCGACGGGCGGCTCCGGGTGGTGGAGTTCCCGAACGGAGTGCCCATGGTCGTCACCAACGGGATGCGCCGGGCCGACCTCGGCCTCCTCAGCCCCGGCGACCTCATCAAGGTCCAGCGGGCTAAAGACGGACAGGCCCATACGATCATCGTGCTCCGCCGGGGGTCAGATGAGATCACCAGCCCAGAGCAATAAGCTTCCTGCCGTGACCCACGCAGTCCGGTTCCCACGGGCGCCGGGACTTCTCCCCGGCGCTCGTCGGATGTTCGCCGATCACGCAGCCGCTCAACTGAGCCGCGAGGGGGACATGGGGCACTACCTGCTCATCGTGCCGCAAGACCGGCGGGACCTCTACGAGTACTTAAAGCGGCAGTTCACCGAAGTGGACAATTTCGAGGTCGTTCCGGACCGGCGGCTGGCGGACCGGCGCCAGCGCAACGAGCCCCGCGAGCCGGAGCGGCGCCAGGCCCAGCGCCGGCGTCCGCCCGACAGCTATCGCCGGACCGACTGGTTCGTGATCACCCGGCAAGAGACCACCTGAGCTGATCACTCCGCCGCTCAGGTTCTGACCGGTCCCCCTCCGGTCCTTCCGGCGGGTTTTATCTAACTCTACGTTTTTCCAAGGATTCCCTCCTGGCATCCCGCTTGCGGTATCCCCCCCTCAGGAAGGAGGGGATCACCATGAAACCTCGCTTTGGGTCCCTACTGGGGCTGCTCGTCCTGGCGCTGGGCCTGTCCGGGTGCGCCGCCTCCGTGACCGCCGCCAAGTTCAAGGACCTCGACGTTCAGACCCGGATGGCAGAGCCCGTCTTCCTCGAGCCGGTCTCCCTGGACAAGCGCACGGTCTGGTTCGAGGTCAAGAGCACCTGCACCGAGGGCATGGATTACAGCCCTCTGGCCGGCCTGCTGGCCGCGCGCGGCTATCGGGTCGTCCCCGACCCCGAGGCCGCGCAGTACCAGATTCAGATCACCTGCCTCTACGTTCAGCGGACGGCCACCGCCGCCATTGACACGCCGATCGGCGTGCCCGCCGTGCTGGGCATGACGCTGGCCGGTGCCATCGCGGGGGCCGCGCTCGGGGACTTCACCGGCTTCATCGGTGGCGCCATCGGGGCCGGCGTGGCGGAAGTGATCCTAGGGGCGCTCGTCAAGAGCGTCACCTACACGATGGTCACCGACGTCCAGCTCTCCGAGCGCTCGGCGCCGCCCGTGGTCCAGGAGCAGGCCGCGACCCTGCCCCAGGGCACCCAGACTCAGGTGCGGGAGCAGGTGGCGCCCCAGACCATCCAGTGGAAGCATTACCGTAACCGCGTGACGTCCACAGCGACCAAGGTCAACCTGGACTTCTAGGAGGCGAAGCCCATGCTCGTCCAGGACCTCCTCAGGACCCTGGTGGGGATCCTCTAACCCGAGGAAGAGAAGGGACGCTAGCCTCTATGTCAGGGTGAAGTAACCGGCAACACCCCCGCCGACCCACGGGCGCCGTCCCCCCCCTCGGCGCCCGTGGTGTGTTGAGCGGCCTGTCTGGCTTATTGGGCATTGACACGTCACGCTCCCGCCGCTAGCATCGCGCCCACGTTTCGCGTGGGTTCCGCCTGTCATGCATTCACGACATCGAGCGTCCGTCGTGATGGTCGCGCTTCTCGCACTGGCCCTGTTTCTCCTGCCCGCCTCGGCGCGCCAGTCGAAGCCGATTGCATCGGCGCTGGCGCCCATCGAGCTTCTCGTTGAAGGACTGGGGAACCTCGGGGGGATCGCGGTAGGTGGGACGGGGGCGGTGTTTGTGTCGGAGTGGGACGCTGGGAAGATTTTCAAAATCGTGCCGGGTGACCGGCCGGAGATTGTCGTCGACCACCTGCGGCATCCTGGGGGCGTAGCGCTGGATAGAGAAAGCCGATTGGTGGTCGCCGAAGGAGGGAAGCGGCGCATCCTTCGCGTGGAGGAGAGCGGAGACGTCACGACGCTCGCGTCGGGGCTGAAGCATCCACGATGGATCGGGGCGGCCCCTGACGGGAGTGCGTACGTGACTGTCCAGGACCTGGTGCTGGGGGGAGAGGAAAGTAATGATGACGAAAGTGAATCCGAAGTGATTGGGCGGGTCACGCCAGAGGGAAAGGTCCAAGTCTTCGCTGATCGGTTTCGGGGACTTCAGGGGCTGACTGTGGAGCAGGATGCCCTGTCCGTGGTGGCAAAGGGCCGCAAGTGGGACCGCCACGCGGTCGGCACGCTCTATTGGATTCCCATCGAGTCGGACGGCCGTGCTGGACCGGCGACGCCGCTGGCGATGAACCAGTTTGTGGAACCTACGGGATTGGCTGGCGACCGGCTGGGAGCGCGCTTTGTCAGCGCGAAGTCGCTGACAGGGGAGCCGTGGCGTCAACGCCTCATTGTCCGCGTTGCTCCGGACGGCACGCCGACGTTGTTTGCCGAGGACCTTGAGGATCCTCAGGGGCTGGGGTTCGGCCCGGACGGCTCGCTCTACCTGGCCGATGGCCGCTCGGGTCGGATCCTTCGGTTCGTGGCTCCTCACCCGCCGGCGCTCGAAGAGAATCCGCCGGCTGTCACGAGCCAGCGGCGGGTCGTGCTCCGGTTACGAATCGAAGCGGGCGCCCAGCTTACGGTTCTGGGAGGGCAACTTCCAGTCATCGCGATGGCCGATCGCGGCGGATCGGCGTGGGTCTCGGTGGCGCTCCACGTCAACGCGGAAAACCATCTGCTGATCTTCACGACGGCGGCGGCCGGTCGCGGGTTGACCTCCGCTCCCCTGGAGGTAAGCGTCATCCACGACGACCAGCCGCCAGCGATCAACCTGGTGGCCCCGAAAGACGGGACTGTGGTCCGTGGTACGGTCGCGGCGGAGGCGTCCGCTGTTGATGCCCATGGAATTGCCGGTGTTGAGTTTCGCCTAGACGGGTCGCTCGTCGGATTCGACACGGTAGCGCCGTTCCGGGTGACCATTGACACGGAGGCGATAGGGGACGGTCCTCGCACTGTCTCGGCCGTTGCGCGCGATCGGGCGGGCAACGCCGCAAGCGTGTCGGCTCAGGTCACAGTGGACAACACGCCTCCGGAAGTCAGGGTCGTGAGACCGGTTTCGGGGATTGTCAGCGGTGGTCCCGTCGAGGTCGTGGTGGAGGCTAATGATGCCGCGTCGGGAGTGGCCCGGGTCGAGCTGGCCGTGGATGGAATTCTCCGGTTCGTGGCCGAGACGCCTCCTTACCGATTCCAGATTGACTCTCAGGCGCTTGGGGTCGGGTCTCATGTTTTGGTGGCGGCCGCGACGGATCGAGCCGGAAACCGTGGAGAATCTGCCCCTGTCTCAGTGGTCGTTTCCGGAATCTCGGTCGGGATCAGCGAGCCGGCTGAGGGGGCTCAGGTCCCCGCGGGGCTCGTCCTGGTCCGGGGCCGCGTCGAGGGGGGCGGCGCCGAGGTCGGCGTCACCGTGAATAGTGTTCCCGCCGCGATCGATGGGGCGGCCTATGCTGCGCTCGTCCCGGTGTCCCTGGACACAAAGACGCTGACCGCTGTCGCCACGGCTGCGACTGGAGCGACCGCGAGCCACGAGGTGGCCGTCAGAGTCATTGGAAGACCGAGCGGTGCGCTCCTCGCCACTCCCCAGAGCGGAGTGGCTCCGATGACGGCGGTCTTTTCACTCGTGGGCACCGTTGCCCCGGCCAGCATTGAGCTGGATTTCGATGGTGATGGGATTGTGGACTTTACCGGCTCTAGCCTGGACGGCCGGGTCTTTACTTACGCTCAACCAGGGCTGTACTTCCCGAAGGCGACCATCACCGATGCCAGCGGACGGCGCTTCACTCTCAGCAGCGTCGTCCACGTGTACGGTCTCGCCACCCTCGACGTTCTCCTCCTGGCCAAGTGGACTGCCATGAAGGAAGCACTGCGGAGAGGGGACATCAATGCAGCGGTCGAATCGATCGTGCTGGCGGCTCGCGACGACTATCGCGACCTCTTCACGGGACTCACAGTTCCGCTCGGCCAGATCGATCTCGTTCTTGGCAGTATCGGTGCCGTTTCTTTCGATGAGGGGCAGGCCGAGTACCAGATGATCCGAGTGGACAACGGCGCACGTCTCTCGTATTTGGTCCTCTTCGCGAAGGACGCGGATGGGATCTGGCGATTGAGGTTCTTCTAGGATGAGGCGGCCACCACCCATCAAGAGCCGAATGGTCCTCCCGTTCATCGGAGTCCTGATGCTGGCTCTCGCGGCGGGCTGCGTACCAGGGCGCATGGTCTACACCAGTGGACCGTACCGCGGGACGATCGTTGATGCGGAGACGAAGAAACCTTTGGCGGGCGCTGTCGTTCTGGCGATCTGGTTTCGGGAAACCATTGTACTGGTTGCCGCGCACGGGCCAGCCGTGGACTACCACGATTCGCTGGAGGTTCTAGCGGATTCCGGCGGGGAGTTCGTGGTACCACAGAAGACCCACGCGACCCCGTTTGGAAAGATCCGAGAGCCGGACTTCGTCGTGTACTACCCGGGCTACGCCCCTTATCCCTCGCTTAAAGCACAACCCCAGGGCGGGGACGTGGATATTGCCTACGAGCGAAAGGCCTTTAGCTTTCGGCTCTCTAGACTGATATCGCGGGAGGAGAGGGTCGGGCTCGCGGATCTGCCCGTGAGCTCCAGAGTTCCGGAGACGAGGATTCCGAATCTGCTGGGCCTCGTCAATAAGGAACGGCTAGATCTGGGATTGCAGCCGATTGGTATGCCAAAGGAACAGGCCAAATGAAATGGTTTCGACTTGTGGCCACGGGAATCGCTCTGCCGATCATGAGCGCGTGTGTGCTTTCGAAGGTCTGGGCTTTCAACATCGACACGCACGAGCGAGTACTCAATCGTCGGGCTGCGCAAGTGTCTATTCTCCATAACCACCTGAAAGAGAATTTGGGTTTCAGTAACGGTCTGGCAGAGGTGGTCACTGGAGGGACAATTCAACGGTGGATCGAGGCAGGTGGAGCCGCAGAAGATGAGTTCTTCCGTAGCGAAATACTGGGCGCAGTATTTCGATCGCGCCACCACTTTCACAATCCAGTCGAGCCTTGGGATCGCGCTGGGCTGAGGGGCTGGTGCGTCGTCGTTCCACTGGTGGGTGAGGCGTCGGTGCGATGGGCCCAGGAGCCCGATCAGGGGGTGAGTGGTCGGGCGTCCTGGGGGGATGCGCGGCGTGCGTTCTTCATGGCGTTGACGCTGGCCTCCCGAGAGGACAGGGATGCGGCCTGGGCCAGCGCTTTCCAGATCCTGGGCCAGCAACTGCACCTCGTTGCAGATCTCGCCTCACCCGCCCACGTTCGGAATGATCCCCACTGCCTCGGGGATGGCTTCGAGGCGTGGGCCTCTCGGCCGGCCAACGCATCGTTGATCCAGGGCTTGTTCACCGATCAACTCAGGAAACCTGATCCGGCAATCTTTACGCTGGGTCTTCCCATTGGCGATGAAATCGCGACCGTGCCCGTCGCCCGTCTCTGGGACACCGATCAGTACGCCGCGGCTAGTCCGAATCCGGCCATTACGCTTAGTCCGTCCATCGGACTGGCGGAGTACACTAATGCGAACTTTTTGAGTGGCGATACAGCGTTCAGCGGGTTCCCCTTCCCGGCCCCGACCAGCGTTGATCTCGTTGTCGAACGTGATCCCAAGACGGGCGAGGATCGAACCTACTTCAAGAAACTACGCGATGGTGAGACGGACTATCGTTTGGCTGTGCCGACGACTTTGTTCAACTTTCTCCCGGATCGGCTGAAGTTCCGAAGGATGGGTCTTGATGACGCTGTGTTTGGGGACTACGCGGCGAGACTCTTGCCGCGAGCAGTGGGCTACGCGGCGGCGCTGGTCGACTACTTCTTCCGCGGTAAGCTCGATGTGGACCTCGTCAACCCGGAGGCGAATGATGCATCTCTTTTTCAACTAACCGGAACTAACGCGTCCGACGAGACGCTCTTCGAGGGAACGCTCACCCTCTACGCCGACAGCCCTGCGGGCGTGCGCAGCAAGGTGGAAACATTCGGCTCGATGGCCATTATGAACGTGGCGTCTGGTGGGGCGTTGTCCTCTGCCCCCTTCCAGCCTCCCGAGAACGCGGAGCGGTTTGTGGCGGTCTACGAGGGAACACTGGGACTGGAGGCGAAAGACCGCGGCCGGAACTTCCCCGGCGGCGTGATCGGGAAGGTCCTGGGAGGGGTACGCATAGAGGAGGTTTTCTCGGACGGGGTCCGATGGAAGCTCCGGACCCCGAAGGACGTGTTCCTCCTCCCTCTGACCGTAGCCGAGTTCGAGGACATCTGGTGGGGGGATGGCGATAACACCCTGGTGGCCCGCGCTGCGTTCACGCCGGAGCAGCCCATTCGGGTGATCGCGTTTGAGGTGCAGCGCCTGCCGAATTCGATCGAGCTGAAAACCGTGGATACCGCCGATGGGCCCGAAGTGCAGGTCACCAAGACAAGCGAGGCCGGGTTTCCCTTCAGCATGCCGGCGGTCACGACCGTGCAGTTCTCACAAACGGTGCAGTACCGGCAGCAGCTCGTCAGATACGACCGCACGTTTGTGGCCCGGTGGAGCGCGTTTCGGTTGGAATATGAGCCAATGCCCACTGAATACGGGCCATATCAAGTCGAGTTAGTTCACCAGCAGACGGTGCCCTTCACACAACGTTTCCCTGTGGTGTTGGACGTTGGGCACAACGGCACCTTCGGCACGCTTAGGGGACCCTACGTGTGGGATTTGCAAGAGGTTGCCGCGGATGCGTCCGGGCGCCTGCTCGGGCTGGTGGTTGTGACGCTCACGTCCCCCACGATTCCCGAGGTGAAGCTCCCGTCTTTCAAGGTGGATACTGGCGGGGGGCTCACGGCGGCTGATGAACTTTCAATTTTT
>JACQCL010000134.1 GCA_016201645.1 Candidatus Rokuibacteriota bacterium | reverse complement strand
GGCTCAAGCTCCTCGCCGCCGCGGACCTCGTGTATCTCCTCGTCGGCCTCCTCACGTTTGAGTTCATCCTCGAGGCCTAGCACCGTGCCGATAACCATCGCACGACCCACTTCGTGGGTGCCCGCCAAGGATGGCCTTTGGCCATTCGTCATCGTCGATCGTCGCCATTCCTCTCCGGGCACCCAGTCCCGCCGCAGGCGGGCTGGGTCGTTACGCTCCGGTCGGCTCCTCCCTCGGGCCTTGGGCTGCTCGGTTCTCGACACGGCGCGGGAGGCCTAAGGGATGACGCGATGGCTCGGCTGGCTGGCGGCGCTGGCCCTGGTCGCGGGGCTCCTGATGGGGTTCGGGTACGCGCCCAAAGATGCCGTCCAGGGCAACGTCCAGCGGATCATGTACATCCATGTCCCCTCGATCCTCACCGCCTATCTGGCCTTCGCCCTGGTGCTGGTGGGGAGCCTGGGGTTTCTCTTCTCGCGTCGGACCGCGTGGGACCGTCTGGCCCACGCCGCAGGGGAGATCGGCGTCATCTTCACTGGCCTGACCCTCGTCTCCGGCTCGATCTGGGGGAAACCGACTTGGGGAACCTGGTGGACCTGGGACGCCCGCTTGACCTCCACGGCGATCCTCTTCCTGATCTACGTCGGCTACCTGCTGCTCCGCAGCATGGTGGAGGATCGGGAACAGGGCGCCAGGTACGCGGCCGTGGTCGGGCTCGTCGGGGCCGTCAACATCCCGATCGTCCACTTCTCGGTGCTCTGGTGGCGCACGCTCCACCAGCCTCCGACCCTGCTCACCCCCGAGCGGGCTACCATCTCCCCTTCGATCGCCTCGGCGCTCCTCGTCAACTGGGTCGCCTTCACGCTCCTCTTCGCGTACTTCCTGTCCAAGCGGCTCAGCCTGCGGCGGCTGGAGGAGGAACTCCATGCCTGATCACTGGGGGTTTGTCTTCGCGGCCTACGCGATCGCGGCCGGCGTTCTCTTCGGGTACTGGCGGCACCTCCGCCGCCGGGAGGCGGAGCTGTCGGCGCTCAGGGCGCGGCGGGAGGCCAAGTCCCTATGACCCGGAAGGCAAAGTTCCTCCTGGGGGGCGGCATGATCCTCGCGGCCCTCGCCTACCTGATCTACTCGGGGGTCAGCCAATCCATGGTTTTCTTCGTGACGCCCAGCGAGCTCCAGGCTCAACCGGTCCCGGGCAAGGCGTATCGTCTCGGGGGGATGGTGGTGCCGGGCTCTCTCCGCTGGCAGCCGGGGAGCCTTGATCTTTCCTTTACCCTTTCCGACGGCAAGGCGTCGGTCCCGGTCAGACACAAGGGCACTCCGCCTGACCTCTTCGCGGAGGGACGCGGGGCAGTGGTGGAAGGAACCTGGACCCGCGAGGGCTACTTCAAATCCTCGCTCATCCTGGCCAAGCACTCGGAAGAGTACAAGGCCCCCCACGGCGACGAGGCGCAGGCGGGTTACCGGGAGCTGCTCAAGACCTTGAAGGACCAGGCGGCCGATGGCAAGCGGTAGCGCGATGAGGATCCCATGACCCCGGAGATCGGCTATGCGATGACCGCCGTGGCCCTCGGGCTCGCGCTTTACGGCAGCGTGGCGGCGGCCGCCGGAGCCAAGACCGGCCGCCCCGCGCTGATCCAGTCCTCCCAGCACGCCGCGCTCGGGGTCTTCGTCCTGATCATGGCGGCCATGACCCTCCTCGTGTACGCGTTTCTCACCTTCGACTTCTCCGTCCGCTACGTGGCGATGAACACGAATCGGGGCACCCCGTTCTATTACCGGATCACCGCGCTCTGGGGCGCGCTCGAAGGCTCCATCATCCTCTGGTCATGGATGCTCTCGCTCTACACGCTCCTGGTCATTGTCCGCTATCGCTCCCGGCAGGCCGAGTTCTACCCTTGGGTGCTCTCGATCATGCTCGGAATCCTCGCCTTCTTCCTCCTGGTGATGACGGTGCCCGCGCCGCCGTTTTCGCGCGTCACCCCTGTCCCGCAGGACGGCCGCGGCCTCAACCCGCTCCTGGAAGACACCGGGATGATCACCCATCCGGTGGCCCTCTACCTGGGCTTCACCGGTTTCACCGTTCCCTTCGCCTTCGCCATGGCCGCGCTCATCACGGGCAAGACTGGCGACGAGTGGATCACGGCGACCCGGCGGTGGACGATCGTCGCCTGGTACTTTCTCTCGCTCGGGCTCCTGATCGGAGGGTGGTGGAGCTACCACGTCCTCGGCTGGGGCGGCTACTGGGCCTGGGACCCGGTGGAGAACGCGGCGTTCATGCCGTGGCTCACGGGCACCGCCTTCCTCCACTCCGTGATGATCCAGGAGCGCCGGCGCATCCTGAAGCTCTGGAACCTGACGCTGATCATCCTGACCTTCGGGCTCACGGTCTTCGGCACGTTCCTCACCCGGTCAGGGATTCTCTCGTCCGTCCACTCGTTCACCCAGGGCTCCATCGGCGCCTTCTTCCTCGGCTTCATCGCCCTGGTCCTCCTCGGCGCGTTCGGCCTGGTCGCCGCCCGCGGCGACAGGCTCAAGGCCCAGGGCGAGCTCGACTCGATCGTCTCCCGGGAATCCGCTTTCCTCCTCAACAACCTCTTCCTCGTCGGGGCGGCGTTCACGGTGTTCTTCGGCACCATCTTCCCGCTCCTCTCCGAGGCCATCCGCGGCGTGAAGGTCAGCGTCGGGGCGCCCTTCTTCAACCTGGTCAACATCCCGATCTTTCTCGCGCTGATCTTCCTGATGGGGGTGGGGCCGCTGATCGCCTGGCGCCGCGCCTCCAGGGACAATCTCCGCCGGAACTTTCTCTATCCGGTGGCGGCAGGCATCGCGGCGGCGGCCTTCTTCCGCCTCCTCGGCGTGGCCAACGCGCTGGCGCTCCTCTGCTTCGGTCTCGTTGTCTTCGTGGCCTCTACGATCGTCCTGGATTTCTCCCGCGCCACGCGGGCAAAGATGCGGACCGGGCACGCCATGCTCCCGGCCATGGGCGATCTGCTCCTCAGGCAGAACCGCCGCTACGGGGGCTTCGTCATCCACCTGGGGATCCTCGTGATCGCGCTGGGCGTGCTCGGCTCGAACGCGTGGAGCATCCACACCGAGACTACCCTCAAGCGCGGCGAGGGACTTCAGGTCGGACGCTACCACGTCCGCTTCGACGGGCTCAGCGCGTCCGAGGAGTCAAACCACTTCAAGGTGACCGGAACGTTCACGGTCGCCAATGACGGCCACCCGCTGGCGGTCATGAATCCCGCGAAGAAGTTCTACCCCCAGGAGCAGACGCCGATCGCCGCCGTGGATTACCTGATGGGACTCCGGGAGGACCTCTACCTGGTGCTCGGCGACTTCGCCCGAGACGGAAGCCAGGCGACGATCAAGGTCCAGGTCAACCGCATGGTGACCCTGATCTGGATCGGCGGACTCATTCTGACGCTCGGCGCTGCCCTGGCCATCCTCCCCGACCGGAAGAAGGCATAGCCATATGTCCACGCGACCAGTATCCGAAGGCCCCGCGAGTTTGAATGCCACCGCGTT
>JACQCL010000133.1 GCA_016201645.1 Candidatus Rokuibacteriota bacterium | reverse complement strand
TCCCTGCTTCCTGCCCTCCCTGGACAGCAAGGTGGGCCACGGGGACTCTGGGCCCGCACCGCTCCTAGCGAGTCACCCGCAGTCGGGCCCGGCGCTCCCGCCGCTCACCCGTGCTCTCGCTGGCAACTCCCATGAGCTGCCCCTAGCCCAAGAACGTAAGGTTGGCTGGACTCAGAAACGGGGAGGACCGCCAGCGCGGGCTGATTGACCTAGAGTTACCATAAGATTGTCTATTAGCTGATCATAAGCAGTTTGGCACACTCGTCGGCGACCTTACTATCGGGTTCCGCCTCACCGGGCATTTTCGCCCAACCCTGCTTTTGCCCCGCCGGCGCCGGTAAAGGGTACCTGGAATCCGAAGTAGGCGGGGAACCAATGAACGACTCTAGCCCGAGGCCCTACGAATTTCAGGAGGTAGCCCCCTACAAATGTTAAGGCGCTTGGAATCACGTAGTTCAGAAGGCTTTCGTCCACGACATGCCCCCCCTCTGCTCGCACGCGGAAAAGAACGGGGTATTCCCCTCGCTCACGATGTTGTACCGCCGCGTCTTGTGCCCGCTGATCTGCATCGCCACCCGCTTGGGGATTACGTCAGGGCCGAGGTTCCTCGAGGAAATTCCACCGCTCGGGGTGATTGAAGACTTCCTCCAACGCGCGAATGATAATGTCGTGGATTTCCTTCGGTGTAAACCCCTGATCCTTCAGGAGACATTCCTCCTTTCGAATAGCGGCTTCCAGACGCCGGCTGAACTCGACGAGTCGGCCCTTCATCCCAGGGGTGAATGTCCGTTTTCTGAAATCTACTTCAGAGTAGCAGAGTTGAAGCTGAGTGATCGCGACATTCGAGAAGACGGATGTAGAACAAGATGGGCTCTCGCAGAGATCATGCGAGCAGATGATGGGTGAGTACTCGCCGACAACAGCAGGTGGCTATGTCCTACGTTGTTCGAAAAACAAGTGGTTTGGAGACGCCTCAGTTAGCCCTCTGAAGTGCCTATACTTCCGCGGCTGGCCAAAGCTAAACTGCACAGGGATTTTTGGACGACCGGCGTAGACGCCCTTACGGTGCCGCCCACCACCCAAGCGGGAGCAGCAGCGGTCCGGATGTTAAACTAGCTCCGATCCCATGAAGGAGCTGGTCGAGGTTATTGCCAAGGCTCTCGTGGACGAGCCGGATCAAGTGCGAGTGACCGTGAGGGAGGGCGAGAAGATCACCTTGATCGAGCTCCAAGTAGCCCCGGGCGATGTGGGCAAGGTGATCGGCAAGCAGGGTCGAACGGCGGCCGCCATCCGCCTCCTGTTGGGCGCGGTGGCGACGAAGCTCAGGAAACGGGCGGTCCTCGACATCCTGGAATAACTGGCGCCGCGTATCAGTTCGGCGGACGTAGAGGGCGCCTTGCGTCACCGCTTCCTCCTGGTTGACCGGCGTAGCCGCCTGCCTCGTGCTAGACTCAAGCTACAGGTCAAATCGATCCACATCGTCTCCGCTCCCAAAAGTCCTGAGGAATCCGACCAACCGCTGTCCGGCTCGTGAGGGGGGGACAGGAGGAGTTTTATGCTTCCTGATACTGTTCGGTTCGTCCAGCTCATTCCGATCCGAGAGCCACCAGGTGAGGAACCCATCGGTTTTTGGGGACTCACCGCATCGGGGTACGTTTATCGCGGGGAAATCCAGCAAGAGGGAGCCAAAAAGGTTGTGAAGTGGCAACTGGTGGAGGGTAAGTTGGCGTAACTGCTTCCGACCCCCACTGAACGATATCGTCACTGCCGCCTCCGTGACCGTTTAGATTTCGGGGCCTCCGCCCTCCGCTGGCGCCGGAGCTCCTCAGGGACGCCGTGGTACACCGCGGCGCCGAGGCCGGCGAGGCTCCCCACTAGGAGCAGGGAGAGCGCTTCGAGGATCCTGTTGAGCGGATCGGGGGCCGGCGGGAGGAAGCGGGCTCGAAGCTGCTCGTCGTAGGCCCGACGCCGCTCTGCATCGGAGAGGACCTCGTAGGCCTCCTGGAGAGCTTTGAACTGGTCCTCAGCCCTGGCCTTCAGCACGGGATCGGAGAAGCGGTCCGGGTGGAACGCCTTGGCGAGGAAGTGGTAGGCCCGCTTGATCTCCGCCGGGTCGGCAGTCGGGGGGACGCCGAGGATGGCGTAGAGGTCGGGGCTGCCCATGTCAGGCAACCCTCACGATTCCGCGGATTTGGCGGGTTACCGAAGGGTTAGAATCCCCATGGGGAAACAATGGCTGAACTCAAGGAAAAGGTCCAGGCCCTACTCGACAACTCCATCAACCCGGCGGTTGCGGGTCACGTCGGGTACATCGAGCTGATCGACGTCAAGGACAACACCGTGTACATCCAGATGTCGGGCGGCTGCCAGGGGTGCGGGGCGGCCGACGTCACGCTGAAGGCGGGGATCGAGCGGATGATCAGGGAAGAGATCCCCGAGGTGACCGAGATCCTCGACGTCACCGACCACGCGGCCGGTAAAAACCCGTACTACTCGCCCTCTAAGGGCTAGCGTTTCCTCGGATCGGTCCACCCTGCTGACGC
>JACQCL010000129.1 GCA_016201645.1 Candidatus Rokuibacteriota bacterium | reverse complement strand
CCATCTCAGCGTGATACTCGCGGAGGACCCCCATGACCTCCTCCGGCTCGGAGGTCTCGGCGAAGGCCGTGAAGCCCCGGAGGTCCAGGAAGACCACGGTGACCTCCCGGCGATGGCTCTTGAGCGGGTCCTCAGCATCCCCCGCCACGATCAGCTCGGCGAGCTGCGGGGAGAAGAAGCGCTTGAGCCGCCCGAGGCGCTCGAGCTGGGCCACCTGTTCTTCGACGCGCTTCTCCAGCGTCTTGTTCAGGTCGGCGAGCTGGTCGTAGAGTTCCTTGATGCGAAGGAGCGAGCGGACGCGCGCCAAGAGCTCGGGCTGGTTGATCGGCTTGGTCAAGAAATCATCGGCCCCCGCATCGAGCCCCTTGATCCGCTCCTGGGCGGGATCGAGCGCCGTCACCATCACGACCGGCAGGATCGCGGTGGCGGGGTTGTCGCGGATCTTGCGGCAGACCTCGTAGCCGCTCATCTCCGGCATGACGACGTCCAGCAGCACCAGGTCCGGTTGCTCCTTGTCAACGAGCTCCAGGGCCTCGCGCCCGGACGCCGCGGTCACCACGGCGTACCCCTTCACGGTCAGAAGGTCGGCCAGGAGCTTCACGTTCTGAGGCGTGTCGTCAACGACCAGGATCTTGGCCGGCATCGTCATTTGCGGTCCAACATCTCGCGCACCGCGGCGACGAATTCCTTCACGTTGATGGGCTTCATCTGGTAGCCGTCGAAGCCGGCCGCCATGATCTTCTGCCGGTCGTGGGTCATGGCGGAGGCGGTGACCGCGATGACCGGGATCTTCTTCGTCTTCGGATCGGCCCGGAGGCGCCCCAGGGCCTCGATGCCGCTCATCCCCGGAAGCTGGATGTCCATAAGGATGAGCGCGGGACAGGACTCCTGGGCGAGGCGGATCCCTTCCTCCGCGGTCTCGGCCTCCAGAGTCTGGTACCCCCTGAACTGGAGCACGTCCCGCACCAGCTTGCGGTTCTTCTCGTTGTCCTCGACGATGAGAATCAGCTCGTTGGCCATTGGCGCTCCGGGAGGGTGAAGGTGAAGGCGGAGCCCTTGCCCACCTCGCTCTTCACCCAGATCTTGCCGCCGTGCATTTCAACGAACTTCTTGGTCAGCGTCAGTCCCAGCCCGGTCCCTTCGCGTTTGTGAGAGTAGTCAGATCCCACCTGGCGGAACTCCTCGAAGATCGTCTCCTGATCCTCGGGCGCGATGCCGATGCCGGTGTCGCTGATGGAGATCTCCACCGAACCGTCGGCGGGCATCGCCTTCACGCTGACGCGGCCGCCCTCGGGGGTGAACTTCACCGCGTTGGAGAGGAGGTTGAGCAAGATCTGCTTGATCTTCCGCTCGTCGCCGACGAACTCGCCGAGCCGCTCGTCCACCGTGAGGTTGAGCGTAATTCCATGGCGGGTCGCGCGCTCCCTGACGAGAATGAGGGCGTTTTCCAATGCCACGGGGAGATGGAACCTGGTGAGCTCGAGCTCCATGCGGCCAGCCTCGATCTTGGAGAGATCCAGGATGTCGTTGATGAGGGAGAGGAGGTGCCGGCCTGAGGAGACGATGTCCCCAAGGTACTCAGATTGCTTCGGGTTCAGCTCGCCGAACATGCGCTCCAGGAGGACCTCGGAGAAGCCGATGATGGCGTTGAGCGGCGTGCGGAGCTCGTGGGACATGTTGGCGAGGAACTCCGACTTGTGGCGGTTGGCTACCTCGAGCTGCTGGCTCTTGTCCTGGATTTCCTGGAACAGGCGCGCGTTCTGAATGGTCAGTGCCGACTGGGTCGCGAAGGTCTGGAGGAGATTCACGATCTCCCCGGGGAACTCGCCCGCGGCCTTGCGGCGGACGACCAGCGCACCGAGGATCCGGTCTTCGCGGAAGAGTGGCACGGCGAGCAGGGCCCGAAAGCCGGCTTGCTGCACGAGCGGCATAGGATATTTGGGCTCGTTCAGCAGATCGGGAATCTGGAAAGGGGTGCGGTTCGCGGCGGCCTGGCCGATCGTGCTCGGGTCACCTACGCGTGTCCGCGAGTGCCGTAGGGCTTCAACGAGGTCGGCGCTGATGCCGTAGTTCGCCCGCGGCACGAACACCTGCTCGGCCTCGTCGAACTCGTAGATCGTGCCGGCCTCCGTCTTGCAGAGCTGGACGGCCTGGGTGACGATCGTGGTGAGCACCTGCTGCAGGTCCAGGGTGGAGCTGACCGCCTGGCTGACCTCTCCCAGGGCCTTCAATTCTTCCACCGAGCGGGTCAGATCGCGAGTCCTCGCCTGCAACTCCTGGAGTAGGCGGACATTCTCCACAGCGATCACAGCTTGATCGGCGAATGTGGTGACCAGTTCGATTTGCTTTTCGGTGAATGGCCGGACTTCGTCCCGCCAGACCGAAAACGCCCCAATGGTGACGCCCTCCCTGAGCATCGGAACGCCCAGTATCGTTCGGATCTTTCCCAGTCCGGCGCCGGGGTATGTGTACTCGGGGTCAGCCAGGATGTCGGGGATATGAACCGCTCTGCGCTCGAGCCCAATCCGCCCTATGGCGGT
>JACQCL010000132.1 GCA_016201645.1 Candidatus Rokuibacteriota bacterium | reverse complement strand
TTGGTCTGGCCGCGCTTCCACCGGATGTAGATCTGCTGGACGACCACCGCAACCTTGTAGAGGGCGAAGACCTCGTAGAAGGCGATCTTGGAAAGGTCCCGGCCGGTCCTGGCGGCGTAACGCTCGACGATTTCGTCCCGCGTGTAGAAGCCGGGGAGCGTCGTGACCTGGACCACTGATTCGGTCCGGGGATAAGGGTCGCCGGTCTCCGCCCAGTAGCAGAGCAGTTGCCCGAGGTCCACGAGCGGGTCGCCCGTCGTGCACATCTCCCAGTCGAGGACCGCGACCACGCGCCCGGGCTCTTCCGGGTCGAGCATCGTGTTGTCGAGCTTGAGATCGCCGTGGACGAGCGTGGCGGCGGTTGGCGTCGGGATGCGGTCGGCGAGCCAGCGCGCCACTTCGGTGATGGCGGGGATCTCGCGGTCCTTCGCCCGCTCCCAGCGCTCAGCCCACCCCTTGACTTGACGCTGGACAAATCCCTCGGGCTTGCCGAGGGTTCCCAGCCCGACGGCGGGGTAGTCCACCGCGTGGAGGGCCACCATCACGTCCACGACGGCCTCGCTGATCTTGCGGCGGATCGAGGCATCATTTCCCAGCTCTCTGGGCCACTCGCGGCGGATGACGATCCCCCGCCGTCGCTCCATCACGTAGAACGTGGCGCCGATGACCGACGGGTCCTCGCACAGGAGGTAGGGGCGAGGAGCGGGGGGGAAGACGGGCCAGAGGGCGTTCAGCACCCGGTGCTCGCGCGTCATGTCGTGTGCCGTCGGGGCGACGGGGCCGAGCGGCGGCCGGCGCAGGACGAACTCGCGCTCGCCGTAGTAGAGGAGGTAGGTGAGGTTCGAGTGGCCGCCGGGAAACTGCTCGACGACGAGCGGGCCATCGGCGCCCGGCAGGCGGCCGCGGAGGTAGCGGTCGAGCGCGGCGACGTCGAACTGCTCATCCGGCCGAACTGGGGCTGTGTCTCGGATTATTGAAACTCCTTGAGGATGCGACGGGCCACGACCATCCGGTGGACCTCGTCGGGGCCATCGTAGATCCGGGCGGCCCGCGCCTCGCGGTAGAACATTTCGAGCGGCGTGTCCCCCGAGATCCCCATGGCGCCGTGGGCCTGGATCGCCCGGTCAATGACGTTGTGCAGGACCTGGGCGCCGAAGAACTTGATGAGGGAGATCTCGACGCGGGCATCCATCTTCTGGTCCATCTTCCAGGCGGCGTGGAGCGTCATGAGGCGCGCGGCGTCCATCTCCGCCTTGGAATCGGCGATCCAGTTCTGGATCGTCTGCTTGTCGGCGAGTTTGCTGCCGAAGGCCTCGCGGTTCAGGACGTGCCGGCACATCAGCTCGAAGGAGCGCTGGGCGACGCCGAGCCAGCGCATGCAGTGCTGGATCCGCCCCGGGCCCAGGCGCGCCTGGGCGATCTTGAATCCCTCGCCGCGCGGCCCGAGGAGGTTCTTCGCCGGCACGCGGCAGTTCTCGTAGCGGAGCTCGCAGTGGCCGCCGCCCCCCGAGTGCCCCAGGACCGGCACCGAGCGGAGGATCCGCACGCCCCGCGTGGACATCGGGGCGATGATCATGCTGAAGCGTTTGCGGGGTGCCGCCTGGGGCTCGGTCTTCGCCATCACGATGGAGAAGGCGGCGCCGATGGCGCCGGTGATGAACCACTTGTGGCCGTTGATGACCCACTCGCCGCCGTCGAGGAGCGCCGTGGTCTGGAGGTTCGTCGGGTCGGCGCCCGACACCTCCGGCTCGGTCATGGAAAAGCACGACCGGACGTCCCCCGCCACGTTGGGGAGGAGGAACTTCTTCTTCTGCTCCTCGGTGCCGTAGAGATGGAGGATCTCGCAGTTGCCCGCGTCGGGGGCCTGGCAGCCGAAGATGATCGGGCCGATGGGGCTTCGGCCGATGATCTCGTTCATGAGCGCGAGCCCCACGACCCCGATCCCCATCCCGCCGACTTCCTCGGGCATGTGAGGGGCCCAGAGCCCGAGCGCCTTGACCTTGGCCTGAAGGGACTTGAGGAGGGGCTCGGGGAGGAAGCCGTCCTCGCCGACCTCCCGCTCCGCCGGGTACACGTGCTCGTCCATGAACCGGGCGGTGACCCGGCGGATCTGCTCCATCTCGGGGGAGAGACTGAAGTCAATCATGAGCCGCGCCGATTATACCGTAGGCCGGCGGCCGGGCGAGCGCCGATCCCAGCCAGCGGCCGATGATGCCGCCGAGGGCTCCGGCGATCAGGACGAGCGCTATGCCTACCGCGATCTCCGGGGCCGCGGGCAGACGCGAGCGGAAAGCGGGGAGTTGAGCGAGGTGCCAGCTCACGAGGGCGAAGTACGCGGCGGCGAAGGCCAGGGTTGCGAGAACCGCGCGGCGCCGGGCATCCACCAGGCAAAGCGCCAGGGCTGGAAGGAACGCTAACATGATCGCGCGAGCGTTCCCCGTGTACGTCACCGCCGGCGTGCCGTTTTCTTTCGCGATGCGATGAAACGTCGCAATGGGCGAGGCGGGCTCCCGCGCGAGGGCTTCTTCGATCGCGGGCGTGGGCTTCAGGAAGTCGAACCCCGCCCTCGCGATCCCGCCTCCGACCAGGTCGATCACGACGGCGAGAGCGACGACGACAGCAGGCGCCCAGCGTGAGGCCGAGAGGCGGGCGACGGGGACGAGCGCCACCGGGAGGAGGAGCGCCCCGAGGAGCGGGTAGTAGAAGAAGGCCAGGCCGCCTTGCTCATAGGCCCAGAGGAGGCTCGTTCTCAGCAGGAGATGGAAGGTCCCGAAGAAAATGGCGCCGCCGAGGAGCAGCGCGAAGCGCCGGGCTGAGTGGTCCGGCGGGTACGCCTCGACGGCAAGGAGGAGGCAGCCAGCGGAATTGATCTGGCTGCCGGTGAGTCCCAGGAGATGGGGAGGGCTCCAGAGCGTGACGTCGAGGCCGAAGAGGCGATGCCAGAGGTCGTCAATCGGCGCCGCGAGGAGCGTGACGACGAGTCCCCAGCAAGCCAGGTGAGTCCCGGGCGTCCCCAAGAGGCCGAAGCGGCGCACGCTCCCAGGCGCGGGCCCCCCGTGAAGCGCCAGCAGGGTTTCGCGAGCAAGGGTCGCCAGGCAGAGGGCCAGCACCACGACGACGGCGGAGTAGATCAGGAGGTGAGGGGGGATCCAAAAGGAATCGCGGCCGATCAGGAGGTGCCACCGGATGTCCCAGGTCAGACCCCAGCCGCCCCAGAGCTTGGCGGCCAGCATCCCCCAGAGGAGGGCGCGCCTCCACCCCTGCATGCTTACTTCTTGGGAGGCTCGACCATCTGGGCAGGCTCGACGCCCAGCACCGTCACGTCGAAGTGGAGGGTCTTTCCCGCCAAGGGGTGGTTCAGGTCAATGACGACCGTCTTCTCTTTAATCTCCTTGACGCGGACCAGCCTGGGCCCGGCCGAGGGGCTCCGGGCGACGAGCTCTGCTCCCGCCTTGAGCGACTCGGGCGGGATCAGCTCCTTCGGCACCTCGGTGACCGCCTTGGGATCCACCTCCCCATATCCGTCGGCGGGGGGCAACGTCACGTCCTTGTGATCGCCGGCGCGCATGCCTTTGAGGGCGTTCTCCAGCGCGGGGAGAATCTCCTCCTGTCCGTGCGTGTAGGTGAGAGGGTCTTGTCCCTTGTTGGAGTCCAGGACCTTGCCCGCGTCGTCCGTGAGCGTGTATTCGAGCTTGACGGTGGAGCCGGTCTCGATGGCAGGGCTCACCGGTTTCTTCTCCTCGGCCTGGGCGTGGGCGATGCCGACCACCAGTAGCAGGGTGAGGACGACGGGACTTGCGACTCTCATCATATCTCCAATCTGGCGCGGCGAACCCGTGCCGGCATATGCGAGGGAGTCTACACCCGGCGCGGAGCTGGGCGCAAGAAAGGCGTCCTCATTGTAGAGCCGGGGTGCGCGCCCGCGCGACCCCGATCATGCTGTCCCGCGTGACCAGGCTCGCCAGTTCCTCCTCGTCCATGCGCTCCGTCCCCGCCGGACGCGGGGGGATCACGAGGTACCGCATGTCGGCGGTGCTGTCGAGGACGCGGACTTCCACGTTCGCGTCGAGCTCCAGCCCGAACTCCTTCAGGACGCCGCGGGGGTCCACCACCACGCGCGAGCGGTAGTTCAGGCTCTTGTACCAATCCGGCGGGTAGCCGAGGAGCCCGCGCGGGTAGCAGGAGCAGAGCGTGCAGACCACGACGTGGTGGACCTTCTCCGTGTTCTCCACGGCGAAGAGCGCTGCCTCCTGCGTGAACTCGATGCCGAGCTCGGCGATGGCCCTCTTGGCGTTGGCGAGGAGGCGGCCCTTGAACGCGGGGTCCACCCAGGCCCGGGCGATGACCTTCGCCCCGAGGGCGGGGGAGCGGGAGTCCATCTCCTCGACCGCCCGGCGGACGTCGTCGGGCGTGATGATTCCCTTTTCGATCAGGAGGGCCTGAACGGCGTCCACGCGCTTTTCGAACTCGGTCTGCGGGTGATCGTGAGCAAGCGGGGCGTGAGGATCATCGTGGTGATCGTCGTGCATGTCTCCCTCCGGGCCGTCAGGCAGGGTCAAGCCAGTGCTCGTACACATCAACGAGAAGCGTGTCCCGCGGGGAGCCGCGGTACTGCTGCCAGAGGTCCCGCTCGTCGAAGCGGACGACGTACAAGAACTGTTTCGGCAGCCCGTCGCGGCCATACGCGAGCGTTTCAGGATTGCGGAACGCGCCGTGGATGCCGGCGACCTCGCCGGTCTTGCCCTGGACGTACTTGGGGGTCCGGATGTGTCCGGGCGGCGAGTCTGCGCGAACCCTGACGCGGTCCCCGGGCTTGAATCGGGGCGTCATTAGCGTTTGTCCAGCTCCTTGACCTTGAGCTCGATCTCTTCGCGCGTCAGGACGCCCTTTTCGATCAGAAGCGTCTCGAGGGCGTGGAGCCATCGCTCGTAGTAGCTCGCCTTCTCGTATTGGCCCGGCTCCATGCTCTCGATGGCCCGCCGCATCTCATCCACGCGGATGACCCTCCGCTCCGGAGTCCACATGAGCCTCATCAGGGCGTCCGTCCGTTTCTCCCACCAGGAGAGCTCGTGTTCGGCTCTGTTGATCGGCCCGGCGCCGGGCCATCCGCCTCGGTCATGGACGCGTGTCATAGGCCCTATCTTCCTATTCTCATCCGGTACACGTCAAGCGGAGCCCCGGGTTATTATATAGGCGATGATCACCGAGGTCCCCTTCACGGTCCGCGCGACGGAGTTCGAGCCCGCCTACCTCCGGCTCGGTGTCGAGGAGATCGAGCGCCGGGCCGCGGAGGCCCTGGCCGCGTTGGCCTCCTGCCAGGTCTGCCCCCGCAACTGCCGGGTGGATCGCCTCCACGACAAGACGGCGGTCTGCAAGTCGGGGCGGTACGCGCTCGTGGGCTCGCACTTTCCCCACTTCGGCGAGGAAGACTGCCTCCGGGGCTGGAAGGGCTCCGGCACGATTTTCTTCTCTTGGTGTAACCTCAGGTGCGTCTTCTGTCTCCATCCAGATACCCTTGTCGCCACGGGCCAAGGCCTGATGCGCATCGCCGACCTTTTCGAGCAGGTCCCTGGTGAGGTTGATTGGCAGGGGGGATGGGTGCGCTTCGTCCGCGGGAAGGTCGAGGTCGTCACTCGCACGGGGGCGTGGGCCCCCGTTGCGAAGGTATTCCGCCATCACTTTGGCGGCGAGCTAGTGAGAATCAAGCCGTTCAGTTGCCCGCCCCTTCTTGTGACGCCCAACCACGAGGTCTTCGCTGTCGCCAAGACCTCGCCGGAGGACGCCACCAAAGTTCAGGCCGGGCGCTTGACGAAAGACCACTATCTCCTGATCCCGCGGCGGTCGCCTCGTGGGATGAAGGTTGAGCTTGACGTGCATGCTCTCATGGCGATGGTCTCCGCGCGGCCTCGTGTCATCCGGGAACGTCGCGAGTCAGCGGCGCGACTCGCGGAGTTGTTCTCGCGGCCTCTTTCCTCGCGGCAGCTGGCGCATATCACGAGGTACCATCCCGCGTACGTGAGGAAGCTTCGCGGGCAGTGGCGCCGTGGCGTGTTGGGCCAGGACGGGAGCGGGGGAACGACCCGGGTAATCGAGGAGTCCGGCCTGCTTCGATTCAGCGCTGAGCGGCGTCCAGGGATTCCTGCGAAGGTTTTGCTGGACGACCGGCTGGCATGGTTGCTCGGGATGTACTGTGCGGAGGGGCATGTAACGTCTGCCAAGGGCCGGCCCAATTCGCACCGCCTAGTTTTTTCGTTTGGGCGGCACGAGTCGATCTTGGCTGAGCGGACACAACACCTCCTGGAGGAGCTGTTCGGCGTTCGGCCCGAGACGTGTCTGCGGCGAACCACCCTGACGGTGGAGGTCGGCAAGGCGTCCCTCGCGACGCTGTTTGCGGGGCTCTGCGGAAGAGGCGCGCGCGCAAAGCAAGTGCCCGCGGCGTTGGCCGAAGGGACTCGGGAGGTGCTGGAGGCGTTCCTTCAAGGCGTGGCTGACGGCGACGGATGCGATCGTGGGACGCACATCGTGGTCAATACGGTAGCCGAACGATTCGCCATCGGGCTGTTCGAGGTCGGGCTGTTGCTGGGAATGCTCCCCACCTACCACTGTTGGCATCCGCCGCCGCGCAAGATGATCGAGGGACGGGAGGTTACCCAGTCGCCTCTGTACTACGTCAAGTTCCCCAAGGTCGATCCCGCGACTGGAAGGCGGCACACCAGGTGGCGGGAGAGGGACGGCTACTTTCGGGTCCCGATCCGCAAGGTCGAACGCGTCCCCTATGAGGGCGCGGTGTTCAACCTCGAAGTCGACGACCTGGATCATTCGTATCTGGTTCCCTTCGTGGCGGTCGGTAACTGTCAGAACTTCGACATCAGCCAGAAGGGCGAGGGCGCGGTGGTGAGCCCCGAGCGGCTGGCCCACATGATGCTGGAGCTCCAGGCGCGGGGATGCCACAACATCAACTTCGTCACGCC